>JBBQDI010000062.1:0-7349 GCA_038319505.1 Burkholderiales bacterium | reverse complement strand
CATGGTCCGGCCTGAACGCACGCAGAAACAGTGCATCCAGCAGTCGCTGTCGGGTGGCGCCCACGGAGGGATCCAGCGCTGTCCGTAACACCTCGTCCGGAATAGGCGTCCCCAGCAAAAGGTGGGTATAACGCACCGCATGGTGGAGCGGGTTCAACAAGTCCAGTTGCCGGGCGCGGTTGATGGTCGATGGCCAGAAGTCTGGCTCGGTCCCCAGTTCCCGAATCAGTTGGTCGAGGTCCACCAGTTCCCGCAAACCGCGGTCGAATTCCCCATAAAACAAGTGTGTCGCCGAGTGCAGCAGCATGTCGCCGGGCGCGAGAATTTTGAATGCACCTAGCTCAGCATCCTCCAGCGGCAGGGCTGATGCGATGAGCGCGGCCGGATCGCAGCGCACCCCGGTTGTGGGCGGCAGCAAGGTGTGGTGGATGTCGATGAGCGTGCCGCGGCGAGCGTGCTGCATGGGTGGGAGCTCATGCATCCATTCGCGGTAGTAGCGCTGGTCATAGGCATTCAGGTGAGTGGGTACCCATCCGTTGCGAATAAACATTTGTTCAACTGCATCTAGTTCTGACTTGGGAACCAGGATGTCAACATCGGTAAACAGTCTTCCTTTGGCCGCCATGCGGCCAGCGGCATAGTAGGCCGCTCCCTTGAGGAGCACGACGGGAATGTTTAGTGGTGCAAGCGTATCGGCGATACCGAGCAGTTCCCAGCGCACGGACAGGCGGTGGCGCAGGGATAGATTCCAGGCAGTTTCCAGATACTGACGGGCGGTTTCCGGCACATGTTCGAGCTGAAAGGCGTCACTCAGCCGTGCATGAAGTTGCCCCATGACATCGGCATGACGTGCCTGCCGCACAAGCACATCCCATTCGCTTGCAGTAAGCCTGGTGGCGTTGCCGGGTTCACGCAGCAGGGTAACAACCAGGTCCGAATGGGCCATGGGGCAGCTATTCTCAAGTGTTTTCATTGATCGGGCTAGATGATACCCGCACAGTGGGGTGACCACTCGATTCGAGCGGAATTGCTAGATTACTCCCGGGTCAGCGTGTCGATGGCGGTATAGGCTTGTTCCAGATTGCCATAGGTCACGCGGTGGATGTCGCAGGCCTCCACAAGATTACTGAGTGCATTGAACCCGGCCAGCCCGAGCAGGTTGTAGTTGAAGGCGTTGTGCACCAGTTCGACCAAGGCCGTGGACTTGCCTCGCGCCTCACAGGTCAGTTCACTGTTCTGGATGAACTGAGGAAACACCACCCAGGCCGGACGGGCAGGTTCATCCATGCGCCGTACGCTTTCGGTCGGTGGCCGCATATGCGCGACCGTACCTTTGCCGGTATCAGCGCAGGCCTGGCTCACCACCACATCATTGCCAAGCGTGCGCACGAGCTCGATGGAACGGTTTTTAAGGCTCACCGGCCGGGAAATGGGGAAGATCAGGCCATCCGTCAGCCGGACCAGAGCGAGCTCATCGGACAACAACCGCCAATCCCTGTTGACCAGACCTGCACACAGGGTGCTCTTGCCCGACCCTGGCGGGGCTGGCAGGATCATCGCGCGCCCATTACGCTCTACCACCGCAGCATGCAGTATCAGGTATTGGTGCGCGTGATTGGTGATGACCCAGTTGAGCCCCCATTCCAGCATGGGCATGGCCTGGTTGGCTGGCAACGGTTTGAAGGGCACGCGCCCGTCAAAGGAAAAATTGACCTGAGGGCGAATCCAGCGGCGCATGCCAGCTGGTGGCGCCACACTGACATGGAAGTCGATGAATTCATCCTCTGCCGCCAGTTCGAAATCGGGGTATAGGGTGGCCATGCCTTCGGCCACGGAGGCAAAGGGAGACGTCACGGAAAAACGGAAGGGCCCAACCCGCAGGGCCAAGCGGCCTTCAGTTAGACGCGAGCGCAGTTCGGACGGGGGGATCTGGGCGAGGATCAAGCAGGATACCGGCAGATCAGGCGGGCTTCGGACAACTGCAACAGCCAGGTGGTTAGGGTCTCGGTGAAGTCAGACAGGTCGCCCTCTTTACCCAGCTCGGCTATCAATTCTTGTTTGGTTCTCTGGTTTTCGCGCAACAAGCCAAGCATCTGGCCCGCCTTGAGGGTGAGCATATGCGTTTCGCCTGTCAGGGGCTGGTAGGCGATACAGCCATCCTCCCAGCACCGCAGGCCGATGTCGGTACGCGCCAGTTGCCATACTTCGGGCATGAACGAATTGATTACAGATGCTGCTCGCCGAAGCACCAAGTGGAATTCGAGGTGTAGACATCGACCTTGGTGATAAACGCTCCCAGCAGGGCGCAGTTTAATGCTGCACCGGAAAACGCAGTGATCACCGCGTTTGCAGTCTGGTAAGGGGTCGGATAGCGGGAACCGTATACCGAGGCATTCATCAAGGCCGCAACGGCATGGAAGCCTGCAGTTTTCTCGTTAACACCCGAACACGAAACTATAGGGTTCGTGCTTTGTTTGTCGTGTACTGCTTGCCAGAGGGTTACATTGGAACCATACGTGGTGAGAGCACTACCCGTGTTTGGACCGTAGAAGGCCACGCCAAACACGGTATTGAATTTGGATGTTGGCGAATGGCTGGAATTGATCAGTTTTCCAATTTGGTCTGTCCAGGTGGCATACCCGTTTTTGTTGCCCCAATATCCCGGGCTGCAGCCGCAATAATTGGCCTCGCCGGGCCTGGACAGGTTGCCTGACATCATCTCGGAACCAGTGCAGGTCCCCCATCCGCCCAGGACGCTGCGGCTGGCCAGGGTGAGGATCACGCCGGAACCGGCCACGCCGACCCTGCCCAGGCGACGACGCGCCTCGTCAACTTGCTCGGGCTGTGCGGCGTCAGGTTCGGGGGGTAATGTTGAGTTCGTTTTATTGTTCATGCTGATCCTCTAAAACGTAGGCTATCTATATGTAGCTGAATATAAGCATAAAACATACCAGATAATGGCGCTGCTCAGGCAACCCCTCGATACGGGCTTTTCGGAATGATGGTGAATTCATACGCGAGCCTGAACCGGAAAAGCGTAAAAAAATTCGACACCTGATTAGGGACATTGTCCGCCGCTGACGCGCGGCAAACCTGACAGATCCAACCTGGTGTGCACTTGAAACCAATCTGCCTGCCTGAGCAGCGCCTGACTGGCCTTTTCTTGATCATATCCGTGCTCGAACAACAGCCAGCCACCTTGGCTTAAGTGCAATGGCGCGCCTGCCACGATCCTTCGTATGTCTGCCAGGCCCCCATCGTCGCTCTGCAGGGCCTCTACAGGTTCGAAACGCAGATCACCCTGACTCAGATGCATGTCATCCTTGGGGATATATGGCGGGTTGGCAGCGATGATGTCGAAATTTCTTACACCCAACTGGGCATACCAATCGCTCAGTATAAAGGCCACATTCTTTAGGCCGAGGCGGTGAGCGTTGTTACGTGCGACATCCAGTGCAGCGGATGATCGGTCGACTGCCAGTATCTGCGCAAGCGGACGGTGGGTGGCCAATGCGAGGGCGATGGCGCCGCTGCCGGTGCCCAGGTCCAGGATGCGACAGGGACGGTCTGCTGGCGCCTGATCCAGGACAGCTTGGACCAGGGTTTCAGTATCCGGGCGTGGGATCAACACGTCCGGGGTCACCTGCAATCTCAGTCCAAAGAACTCACGTTCTCCCAAAATATAAGCCACAGGTTCGCCTTCCAGTCGACGCGACAACCGGGATTGGAACGCTGCGCTTTGTGTGTCCGTCAGCAGGTCGGTGTCATGTGCGATCAGCCAGGCGGGTTCGACCTGCCAGGCATAAGCGGCAAGTGCACGCGCTTCGATGCGGGCCTCGCGTTTTCCCAGTCCGCATGCAGCCGTTATCCGGGCGGTTGCGTCGTCGAGCAGGCCGGCAACGCTTGCCGCTTCATCATTCACTGCTCAGCCCTCACCGGACAGTGTTGCCAGCAGGTCGGCCTGATGTTCGGCGGCCAGCGCATCGAACAGCTCAGTCAGATCGCCGTCCATCATCGCGTCGATCTTGTACAGCGTGAGGTTGATGCGGTGGTCGGTGATGCGGCCCTGGGGAAAATTGTAGGTGCGGATGCGGTCGGAGCGGTCGCCGCTGCCGATCAGGCTCTTGCGGGTACTGGCTTCGGCCGCGTGCAGCGCCTGGGTTTCGCGGTCTTTCAGACGCGCCGCCAGCACGCTCATGGCCTGCGCGCGGTTGCGGTGTTGCGAGCGGTCGTCCTGGCATTCGACGACCAGGCCGGACGGCAGGTGGGTGATGCGGATGGCGGAGTCGGTCTTGTTGATGTGCTGACCGCCTGCGCCGGACGCGCGGTAGGTGTCGATGCGCAGATCGGCCGGATTGATCACGATTTCACTGACTTCGTCGGCTTCCGGCATCACGGCCACGGTGCAGGCCGACGTGTGGATCCGCCCTTGCGATTCGGTTTCCGGCACGCGCTGAACACGGTGGCCGCCGGATTCGAATTTCAGTCGTGAATAGGCGCCGTTGCCGACGATGCGCACGATTGCTTCCTTGTAGCCGCCCACCTCGCCGGGGTTTTCCGACACCACTTCGACCTTCCAGCCCTGGCGCTCGGCATAGCGCGTGTACATGCGCAGCAGATTGCCGGCAAACAGCGCGGATTCGTCGCCCCCGGTACCAGCACGGATTTCCAGGAAAATGTTGCGGTCGTCGTTGGGATCCTTGGGCAGCAGCGCGGGTTGGAGTTCGGTCTCGAGTTGAGTGATGCGGACCGCACTGTCAGCCAGTTCCGCTTCGGCGAGCTCGCGCATGTCCGGGTCGGCCAACATTTCGCTGGCGGCTTTCTGGTCAGCTTCAACTTGTCGGTATTGGCGATACAGCGCGACGACCGGGGTGAGATCGGCATGTTCGCGCGTGAGCTTGCGGTAGCGTTCCATGTCGCCGGCGATTTCCGGCTGCGACAACAGGGCATCAAGCTCCTCGAGCCGCTCATCGGCGCGAGCGAGCTTGTCGGTCAGCGTGGCTTTCATTCCTGATGCAGCCCGTAAAGCTGGCTGATCAGGCGGACGAGTTGCTCGCGTTCGTCGGTGAGGGCGTGGTTGAGGGCGTGAGTGGGGCCGTGCAGCAGCTTATTGGACAACGCATGGCTCATCGCTTCCAGTACGGCAGTGGGGTCGTCGCCGCGTGCCAGGGCCTTTCCGGCCTTTTCGATTTCGTGACGGCGGTGGCGCTCGGCACTGTCGCGCAGCGAACGAATCACCGGCACAACTTGGCGTCCTTCCATCCAGTGCACAAAGCTTTCCACACTGGTTTCGATGATTGCCTCGGCCTGCACCACCTGCGCGACGCGGTTGTCCATGCCTTCGCGCACCACCTGGCCGAGGTCGTCCACGCTGTACAGAAACACGTCATCCATGTCGGCGACTTCGGCTTCGACGTCGCGCGGCACCGCCAGATCGACGATGAAAATCGGGCGGTGGCGGCGCTGTTTGATCGCACGCTCGAGCAGGCCCTTGCCAAGGATCGGCAACGGGCTGGCGGTGGAGGTGATGATGATGTCGTAGCTGGGCAGCTCGTCAGGCAGCGAAGTGAGCGGAATGACGCTGGCGCCAAAGCGTTCAGCCAGTGGCCGTGCGCGTTCGGTGGTGCGGTTGGCCACGGTCATGCGGCGCGGATGCTGCGCGGCAAAGTGGGTGAGGCACAGCTCGATCATTTCGCCGGCACCGATAAATAGGCAGGCCTGCTCCTTGACGCTGGGAAAAATCCGTTCAGCGAGACGCACCGCAGCGGCGGCCATCGACACCGAATTGGCGCCGATTTCGGTGCTGGTGCGCACTTCCTTGGCTACCGAGAAGGTGCGTTGAAACAGCTTGTGCAGCAGCAGGCCGAGGGTGCCGGCTTCTTCGGCGGTATGGACCGCCTGTTTCATCTGTCCGAGGATTTGCGTCTCGCCCAGCACCATGGAATCGAGTCCGGCCGCGACACGGAAAGCATGCTGTGCGGCTTGTTCGCGCGGTAATGCGTAAAGATAAGGCGCAAGTTCACGGCGCTCGATGTGGTGAAAATCGGCCAGCCATTGCGTCACGGATTCGGGGGAGGGCGTGTTGCAGTACAGCTCGGTGCGGTTGCAGGTCGACAGGATGGCGACCTCGGACGCACGCTGACTCTGCGTCAGTTCATGCAGCGCCTGCACCAGTTTTTCGGGGCCGAACGCCACCTGCTCGCGGATCGCGAGTGGCGCAGTGTGATGGTTGACCCCGAGGGTGAGAAGCTGCATGACGGCGTGGGCCGAAATAGAAGACCACTATTTTACCCGCTGCCTAGGCTGCGCGGGCAGGGGCGTTGTCTAAATCAAAGCGCAGGCGATCGTAATAGCGCCCACGATAGAGCAGACGGCGGCGGCCAGGTGAATCAGAAAACGCGCTGCGTGTATGCAGAACGTTGTTGCAGAGCAGCCCCATGCCGGGGCGCAGGTGAGCGTTCAGAATGTATTCCGAGTCGGTCAGAATGTCGGCCAGGGTTTTGACGGCCGCCTGGGTGGCAGCGTCTTCTTTCCATGCGATGGAGCGGGTGCGCGCGGTATAGCGCATGGTGAGAAAGCCTTGCTCGGGATCGACGGCAAACACTGGGCCGCTTTGCTCAGGGCGGGCGATGTTGTCCTCATCCATGCGGGCGGGAATGGTCATCGCATCCGGCTGCATGAGTGCGGCGATGTAATCGGGGTGCGTGTCGCGCAGCTGAATATAGGCAATTTCGTGATCGAGCAAGGCATTCTCGCCCCCTGATTCGGCATCCTGCGCGCAGTGCAGCGTCATGCCCAGGATGCGGCGGTCGAGCGCGTTGTAATAGCCGTCGGTATGCCAGTTGATCGATTTGTGCGTGTATGGGATGAACTCTCCGCGTCCGCTGCCTTCTTCGCTCGCGGGGGTGATGCTGGACAGGCCATCCTCGTCGGCGAGGTAATTGCCTTCAAGTTGAACGAGACCGAGTTGGCGCGCGAGTTGATGCGGCACCGACTTGTCAGTCGGCGGTTGGTCGGGTACATGGTAGATGACCATGTTGGTGCGCGCGCAGCGCGCTTCGAGTGCCCTGATTTCAACCAGGCTCAGATGGCGCGGATCAGCCAGCGACACAATCAGTTCGTCAACGCTGCGTGGATATGCGGTGAGCTTGGCGTCGCGCCAGGCTCGGTAGGCGTTGTCGTTGGACGGGTCGAATGGGGATGGCGTGGCAGGCATTTATTCCGGTGGCAGCATGTCCGGCGAGCCAAAACCGCGCTTGACCGGCGCGTCGGATAGCAAACCCTTGAAGCTCTTCCTCACTGTACCCATCATCTCGGGCATTTCAATGTCCATGATCTGGTCCATGATC
>JBBQDI010000061.1:0-7372 GCA_038319505.1 Burkholderiales bacterium | reverse complement strand
GCTGGGTTGAATTCAACCGGCCCGCGCTCTCCCGCAACGAGAGAGCGCACTATACCGAAGAAGCACAACGCCTACTAGCCCGGCGCTTTTATCGACACCGGATCAATAGTTGAGCTGCAAGTCGAAACCCATGGGCGCCAGGTTATCGACGCTTAGAGGCAGGCTGAGGGCTTGTTCGCTGCGGGGGGGGATGCCGGCGGCAATACGCCGTGCATCAGCCAGGTATTCGCTGGGGGCGAAACTGCGGCGCGCCAGCGGCCGGTTGCGCTGATCGGTCAGGGTCAGCACGAGCACAGGCCAGGCCTGGACATGATTGGCCCGATTGCCGAGGGTGAGGGTGAGCTTCATGCGGCCTTTGATTTCGGTTTGCAGGTCAGATCCAACGATCTGCAGCAGCGCCAGGTTTTGCGGCAGGGAGAGGGTGCAGCCAAGCACCGCACAGACTTGCTCGAATCCGGGGCGGGTTTGTGGCAACCGGCTGACGAGGGTATCGCGCAGGAAGTAGGTTGCCTGTGCAAGCAGCAGCACCAGCAAAAGCGTGCTTGCCACCGCCCACATCCAGATTCGGATGCGGCGCGGTGCTGCGGGCACCCGCGCCGTTCCGGGCTTGGCAGTCGCATATTCGATGCGCGCTGCGGGCGGGGTCGGTGCAAAGGCGGCTGGCGCGCGCGGATACACAGGCGCAGCGGGGTCATACGCATAATTGGGCGCATAAATATGCGGTAGCGGGCCGAGGTCGTCATCCGACACCGGAAGGTTGGGGTCGATCAGGATGATCGACGGCAGATCAAGTGCTGCTTCGCGCTGGGTGATTCCCTGAGGGGTGTCGGCGATCGCGACCGCCTCCGTGCTGGCAATGGTCTCTTCTGCTTCCTGCCGTTTCGTGGCTGTCTCGATGGCTGTTGCTGCCTCAACTTCGAAGGCTTCATCCTCGGGGGACGACGCGGCTTCCAGGGGCGTGGGGATGTCAACAGGTTCAGGCTCGGGCAGCGGCAGCGGTGACCCGTCTTCCAGCAGCAGACTCAGACGCGCATCAAAGGCGCCGCCGCACACGCTGCATTGCGCCCAGCCCTCTGCAGCGTCGAGCTGGTCCGCTCCGAGACGGAATATGCTGGCACAGTGTGGGCAGGTGGTGCGGTAGTTCATTGCTTGATGCCAGCCAGGCGCACCCAGCCCTCGTCGATTGCCGGTGGATCAAAATCGAGCCACTCGCGGTAAACCGCCATCACCTCTTCGGCCTGCTCGGCCAGAATGCCGGACAGCACCAGCTGCCCGCCAGGTCGCACCCGGCCCGCCAGTAACGGCGCCATGCTCTTGAGGGGATTGGTGAGGATGTTGGCGACGACGACATCGTATTGCCCCGGCGCGAGATCGCCAGGCAGGCAAAAATGGGCCGTCACGGCGTTGAGTTCGGCGTTGTCGCACGAAGCGGTCACAGCCTGTGCGTCAATATCAACGCCATCGACCCGTGCTGCGCCAAGTTTGACCGCGGCGATGGCCAGAATGCCAGAGCCGCAACCGTAATCCAGCAGCGTTTCGTCGCCGGCAAGGTGTGCATCGAGCCAGCGCAGACACAGCCGCGTGGTCGGGTGGCTGCCGGTGCCGAAGGCGAGGCCGGGGTCGAGTTTGAGGTTGATCGCACTACTGTCGGGCGCGTCATGCCAGGTCGGCACGATCCATAAGCGCGGCGAGATCGGGATGGGTTCGAACTGGGATTGAGTGAGGCGCACCCAGTCCTGCTCGGCAACCATTTCGATGATGTATTGGGTGGGGACCGGAATACCCGCCTGTTTCGCCGCCGCCGCCAGCGTACCCGCCACATCGGCATGTTCATCGAGCAGCACGGCGGCGATGCTGTGCGGCCACAGTTCGGCCGTTGGATAATCCGGCTCGCCGAACAAAGGGGTTTCATCCACCGTGCCGGCGTCAGCGTCTTCCAGCGATACCGATAGCGCGCCCACATCGATCAGTGCGTCCGAAAGCGGTTCGGCCTGTTTGGAATCGACAAGAATGCGAACGGACTGCCAGGGCATGTTGAGATAGAGGTAAGCGATGAGCGGGTGAGTGGTCTGAAGCAGGTTTTCAGGTTGGGCGTGGTGAATCGCTTATTCCCTGAATCCTGATCCTCTTACCTTAACTCTTTTCCCCGGCCAACTTGTGCTCGAGATAATGAATGCTGGTGCCGCCGGCGATAAATGCGGCATCGTTGAGCAAGTCCTGGTGCAATGGAATATTGCTTTGGATGCCTTCGATGATCATTTCCATCAGCGCCCCGCGCATGCGGGCAATGGCTTGATCGCGCGTGTCGCCATAGGCGATGACTTTGCCGATCATTGAATCGTAGTGTGGGGGCACGTAATAGCCGTGATAAACGTGTGAGTCGACCCGGATGCCGGGGCCGCCGGGCGCATGGTAGTTGGTGAGTTTGCCGGGGCTGGGGACGAAAGTCGTCGGGTGCTCGGCGTTGATGCGGCATTCAATCGCATGGCCCTTGAACTGGATGTCTTTCTGTTTCCAGGGGAGTTTCTCGCCGTTTGCCACGCGGATCTGCGTCTGCACGATGTCAATGCCGGTGATGAGCTCGGTCACCGGATGTTCGACCTGCACCCGGGTGTTCATTTCGATGAAATAGAACTCGCCGTTTTCGTACAGGAATTCAAATGTGCCGGCACCGCGATAACCAATCTTGCGACAAGCCTCGGCGCATCGTTCGCCGATCTTGTCACGCAATTTTGGATCGAGACCGGGGGCGGGCGCTTCTTCCAGCACTTTCTGGTGGCGTCGTTGCATCGAACAGTCACGCTCGCCCAAGTGGACGGCGTTACCGTGTTCGTCGGCCAGAATCTGGATTTCGATATGGCGTGGCGTCTGCAGGAATTTTTCCATGTAGACCATGGGGTTGCCGAAGAAGCTCTGCGCTTCCGAGCTGGTCATGGCAACCGCACTCAGCAGCGCGGCTTCAGTATGAACCACGCGCATGCCACGTCCACCGCCGCCGCCTGCTGCCTTGATGATCACCGGGTAGCCGATTTGGGCTGCGAGTTTGATCATGTCGTCCGGATTCTCCGGCATGGCCCCCTCGGAGCCGGGGACGCACGGCACCTTGGCTGCGACCATGGCCTGCTTGGCGGCCACCTTGTCGCCCATCAGGCGAATATTTTCGGGGCGCGGGCCGATAAAGGTAAAGCCGGACGATTCCACGCGTTCGGCAAAATCTGCATTTTCCGATAGAAATCCGTAACCGGGATGGATTGCACCGGCGTCAGTGACTTCGGCGGCGGCGATGATCGACGGCACATGCAGGTAGCTCTGCGCTGACGCCGCGGGCCCGATGCACACCGATTCATCGGCCAGTTTTACATACTTGGCATCGCGGTCAGCCTCGGAATACACCGCGACCGTCTTGATACCCATTTCGCGACAAGCGCGCTGGATACGCAAGGCAATTTCACCGCGGTTGGCAATGAGTATTTTTTCAAACACGGGGTGCTCCCACGGCTATATCGTCTTTACGGCCTGCGGCCGTAGCGCGGTTTGGCAGCGCCGCTGCTTTGCCTGGTGGCAGCTGGTCGCCGCGGTTGGCAATGAGTATTTTTTCAAACATAGATTTGAGGGATCAGGGGCCAGGAGTGAGGGGGCAGGCGCGGTGTTGCGTGCCTGATTTTCGACCGCAGTCTGGGCCGCGTCCCCTGTTTCCGGTCCCTGAATCCAGATCCTTTTTAGCCAATTACAAACAGGGGCTCGCCGTATTCAACCGGCTGGCCATTTTCGACCAGGATGGCCTTGATGACCCCGCCCTGATCCGTTTCGATTTCGTTAAGCAGTTTCATCGCCTCGATGATGCATATCGTGTCGCCGGCATTCACGCTCTGGCCCACTTCGGCAAAGTTTTTAGAGCCGGGCGCGGGTGCGCGGTAAAAGGTGCCGACCATGGGTGAACGCACGACGTGGCCTTCGGGCAAAGCATCTTCAGCCGGCGCCACGACAGCAGGCGCAGCCGCTGCAGCGGGTGCGGCGTGCATCATCTGTGGCGCATGCGCCATCATCATGGGAGCGCCCGCAATGCTCTTGGCAATGCGGACTTTTTCTTCGCCTTCGGTAATTTCCAGCTCGGCGATGCCAGAGGCTTCGACCAGATCAATGAGCTTTTTCAGTTTTCTGAGATCCATGGGATGTCCTGTTTTGTAGATGGCGCAGGGCGTATTCCAGCGCCAGTTCGTAGCTGGTTGCACCCAGACCGGATATCACGCCGACGGCAAGATCGGAGAAATACGAGTGGTGGCGGAAGGATTCGCGAGCGTAAATATTGGAAAGATGAACTTCGATAAAAGGAATGGCGGTGGCCGCCAATGCGTCGCGTAGCGCGATGCTGGAATGGGTGTAGCCCGCGGGGTTGATGATAATGAAGTCCACGTGGTCGCGCGCAGCCTGGTGTACCCGGTCGATCAGAGCGCCTTCATGATTGTGTTGAAAGGTTTCGATCTGTGCGCCGACGCTTTCTCCGCGACCGACCAGCGTGCGGTTGATGTCGTCGAGCGTGGCGAGTCCATAATGTTTGGGTTCGCGGCTGCCCAGCAAATTGAGGTTGGGGCCATGCAAAACCAGAACATGTGGATGCAGACTGGAGTCCGATTTGGCCGCTGCGCGGCTGGTTCGTTTAGTCGTCATGGCGGCGAGTTTGCCGTAAATGTTAGTAAATTGTCCAGATATTGACGTTAAATCACGTCTATGCGCCAATTTTGCGCAATGCCGTTTCAAGTGTTGCGCGCGGCAGTCGCCCCAAATGGCTGAGTACCAGCTTGCCTTCGCGATCGAGCACGATCGTATAGGGCAACGCCCCACTCGAATTCCCCAGTCGCCGTGCCAGGCTGTGGGCGGCGCCTTCGCCGATCAGGATAGGGTAGTTGACCGGCTGTAGGCGTAAAAATTTATCGACGTTAGCTGCATTATCAATGGCGATGCCGACAAATTCGACCCCTTTTGGCCGATATTGCGCGCGCAGGGCGTCAAAATCCGGCATTTCCTCGCGGCAGGGCGCGCACCAACTGGCCCAGAAATTCAGTACCACGACCTGGCCGCGCCATTGCGATAGCGCTTGGCGATGCCCTTGCAGATCGGGGAAGCCGAGTTGCCACAATGCGTCGACTGCAGAGACGGCAGGCGCGTGCGGCGCATAGCGCGTCTGCGCCAGCCAGGCGCCCCCTGCCAGCGCGGCCAGTGCCAGCGGAATCAGAACCAGTACTTTCAAACGCATCGGGGCCGCTGCTTACAATGTGCCGTAGGAATGGAGCCCCGACAGGAACATGTTTACGCCCAGGAAGGCGAAAGTAGTGACCAGCAGGCCGACCAGCGCCCACCAGGCCAGCATCGGGCCACGCAGCCCCTTGACCAGCCGGATATGCAGCCACGCTGCGTAATTCAGCCACACGATCAGCGCCCAGGTTTCCTTCGGATCCCAACTCCAGTAGCCGCCCCAGGCCTCAGCGGCCCACATCGCGCCGAGGATGGTGGCGATGGTGAAAAAGGCAAAGCCGATTGCGATGGAGCGGTACATCATGTCGTCGATTACTTCCAGCTTGGGCAGGCGGCTGGCAAGAATGCCGCGCTGCGCCAGAAGGTAGGCAGCGCCGAGCATGGCGGAAATCGAGAACGAGCCATAGCCGATGAAGTTGGCGGGTACGTGGAGTTTCATCCACCAGGATTTGAGCGCAGGGACCAGCGGCTGGATTTCGTGCGCGCCGCGATCCAGGGCGTACCACAGGATGAACCCCACCGCCGCCGAGATCACCAGCAGCACGAATGCACCCATCTGCCGCGTCTGGTAACGCGCTTCGTAATACAGATACAGCATCGCAGTGATGAGGCAGAACAGCACGAACACTTCATACAAATTGGACACCGGGATATGGCCGACATCGGTGCCGATCAGGTAGGACTCGTACCAGCGCACCATCAGGCCGATAAAGCCCAGTGTCACGGCAGTCCAGGTCATCGCGCTCGCGGTTTTCATCGTGAATTCGGAACGTGACAGCAGACCTGCCCAATACGTTACCGTTGCGAGCCCGAACAGCGCACACATCCACATGATGGCCGCCTGGCTGGAGATCAGATATTTAAGGAAGAAGGCTGTTTCCATGCGCGCCAGGGTGTCCTGGTACTGGCTGATGGCGAACAGGCTGACGGCGCCGACCACAAGGAACAGCACGCGAAACGGTTTCCAGAACCAGCCGAATAACGCAAACGCCGGAATGGCCGCCAGCAGGATGCCCTTTTCATAGTCATCCATGAAGCCGCCAAAGCGGGATAGTGCAAACAGGCCGCTTGCCGCAACGATGGCGGCAAACAACCAGTCGAACCACGACAGGCGTTTCAACAGCGGAGCGGGTTGGTTGAGAGCGAGTTCCATGATGGGTCTCCGGATAATTTAAGCGGGCAGGGAAGCTTGTTTTGCAGGCGTAGCCGCCTACTTGGCAAGGGTATCCAGCGCCTGCGTGTGTTGAGTGAATTCTTTTTCGAAATCGATGGTGTGCTTGGCCGATGACATGGCCAGCAGTGCGCTGCCCGGTTTGATGCGTAACCATACCCGGCGTTCACGCACAAAGAGCATGAAGAATACACCGAGCGTCAGCAAAAGCGAGCCGAAGTAGACCACGTTCTTGCCGGGCGAGCGGGTCAGCTGCAGACCCGTGGCCTTGACCTCGTCATACTGCATCAGTTGCAGGTAGATGGGCGCGCCGTAGACGAACATGTCGCTCATGCTGTTGAGGGTATCGCGCACCAGCCAGCCCGTGGCGTCATCCGACTTGGGCGGGGGCAGCCCTTCCTGACGGTTGGCGATGTGCAGCGCTTCGAAGGCGGCAAGCTCCAGAATGCGCAGATAGGTGGCTGCCGCTTTTTCGCGCTCGGCAGTGGGGACCTTTTCCTCGATGAACTGCCCCAGTGTCTGAAAGCCGCCTTTGGCGAATAGGGTCAACATCTGGCTGGCACTGAACTTGAGCCTGGTCTCGATTTCGGTGCCCCAGGCATTTTGCGGCAACGCCTGATGCGCGAAGCGGGCAGCGATTTCTGGGCGCAATTCCGGATTCAGCAAGGCGCCGCGCAGCCGCATGAAACTTTCGATATTGCCATCAGCATCGAGCGGCATGCGCATGTAACGGAAGGCTTCATTCGGCGATTCGCGCACGCCCGACATCATGTACCAGCGGCCATCGAGTTCCAGCGGCAGCATGTAGTTGCTGAACTCCAGGGCTTGTCCGCGCGAATCGCGCAACTTGTACTGGAAGCTTGGGCCGACGTTGCGCAGATGCTTTTTATCGCTGATCGGGCTACCGCCGAGCACACTCATGGTGTCGCCGGACGGTGCGATCTCGCC
>JBBQDI010000060.1:0-7452 GCA_038319505.1 Burkholderiales bacterium | reverse complement strand
ATACCATTGTGCGACAGCACGATCACGACCTTGGCGCCTTTGGCGCGCGCGTCGTTGACCCATTTCTGCATGCTGTCATCACGGATGCCGAAGCTCCAGTCTGGCACCATGTAGCGCGGGTTGGCGATAGGGGTATAGGGGAAGGCCTGGCCGATCACGGCGACTTTGATGCCGTTCATTTCCTTCATGGTGTAAGGCTTGAACACCTGGTCGCCGAAATCGTTGGTCACGATGTTCTGCGCGACGAAATCCACGCCGGCTTTCTTGAAGTCCTTGTTGACGATTTCCATCACGCGTTCCGCGCCAAAGGTCGACTCCCAGTGCGGAGTCATCACGTCGACGCCCAGCTTGATGCCCGCATCGACCATGTCCTGCGCATCGGTCCACAGTGACGTGGCCGAGCCTTGCCAGGTATCGCCGCCATCAAGCAGCAATGCGCCCGGGCGTTGCGCGCGCATTTTGTCGACCAGGGTTTTCAGATGGGCAAAGCCACCTACCTTACCGTAGACCTTGGCAGCTTGAGCGAAATCAAGATAGGTGAATGCGTGCGCTTCGGCACTCCCGGGCTTGATGCCAAATGATTTCAGCAGGTGTTGGCCAACCAGATGGGGCGCCTTGCCGACGGCGCCACCGATACCCAGGTTGACGTTCGGCTCACGGAACCATACCGGTAACAACTGCGCATGGCAGTCGGTAAAGTGCAGAAAGGAAACGTTTCCATGTTGCGGCACATCGTAGAAATTGGCAGGCGCAGCTCCGCCGGCCAGGGCGGATTTGCTGTCCAGTGCCATGCCGGATGCTGCGGCGACAGCCAGCAGTTGCAGAAACTCACGGCGGTTCATGTGCATATGTCTCTCCTCGAGGGACGGATTGTTTGGTGAAGTTTGTGGGCTATTGTTGCTTGATAGGGCCGTATTCGTAAATAGTAGCTCAGGCCCATTGTCGGATGAGAATGTAAAAAATGAAAAAGCCCGGTTGCCCGGGCTTTTTCATTCAGCGGCCCCCGTTACTTGCGGAACACGTTGGCTTTCATCGGTAGTCCATTGGACAACGCGGAGTGGAAGTATTCCAGGTTGTTCAGCGTGGTGCTGCCCTGTGGGGCCGATACCGCACGAACCGACTTGAAGCAACCTTCATAGCGCCTCTGGATGTCAAACAGGTTGTCGCCACCACGGAACACGGGCCAGTGCACGGCTTGACCGATCGCGGGGGAGATCAACTCGGAGCGCAGGCGGTTGCCTGCGTTCTGCACGTGGCAGCTGGCACAGGCGAAGTTGAGCTGGCCCTTGCGGCTAAAGAAGGTGTTCTTGCCATCTTCGTACGCAGCGGTCGCCTTGGGGCCTACAACCTTGATGTTCATGATCATGCCGTCGGACAGGGAGCGCAGGTAAGCCGTCAGCAAACCCATGGTTTTCATGTCGTTGTACTTGTAGGCTTCTTCACCGTTGGCTACACGACAGTCGTTGATGACATCTTCCAGCGTCACGACCTTGCCCTTGGTTTCGTCGAACAGTGGGTAGTTGCCGGCGATTTGCTTACCGCCATCGGGCAGGCAAGAGGCATACGTCTTGCCGTTCTTGAACGGGGTTTCAAACATCGCGCGGCTTTTTTGGATATCGGAATCGAAGGGCGGGAATTCCATGATGGCGTCGTACTGCGACTTGCTATCCGGATCAAATGCCAGCGCGCCGTAGACATAATCGTCAATCTTCACGTTGGGGTATTTTTGCGTGTAGTACTTAATGAGTTCCTGCTTGTCCGACTCGGGTGTTGCGTGTGCCGTAGCAGCCCCTAGCGCGATGCTCAAGCCAGCCAACCCTGTCAGCAGTTTCATAATGATTTGTTGTTTCATGCCGTCCTCCAGAAACCTGATGAATAAAACGGGAGCGGGGCCTGCGCCCCGCTCGTGTGCTACCTGCCTTAGCCGATGATGGCTTCAGCAGTGTTCTTGTCGCCTTTATTGTCAACCCAGTTGACGACGACCTTGTCACCCGCCTTGGGGCCTTTAACCTTGAATCCCAGGTAGGGGTTCTTGGAAATACCGCCGCTCATGCCAGCATTCAGAACATCGGTTCCGTTGACGCTGGCGGTTACTTCAGTGATGTAGTGGGCGGGTATCATTTGGCCGGTCTTGGAGTCTTTACGCAGACCAGTTTCCATGGCATGGTTCATCAGCACTTTGACATCGGCAACATCGCCGGCCATCGTGGCACGGATACGCATCGGTTCAGCCATTTGGCTTTCCTTTCCTAAAAAATAATCAGATCAAAATAAATTGGACAATGGCAGGGCGGAAATTAACCGCCGCAACCGCCAATGGTTACTTTGACTTCTTTGGTGGCAGTATAGGTCTTGCCGCCGGCCGAAACCACAGCGCGGACCAGGGAGGTTTGACCCATTTTGATCCGGGTGGAGATAAAGCCCTGGGCGCCACCTGTCAGGTCGAAGTCAGCAACCAGCGGCGTTGCGTTCTTTTCGGCAATGATGGCGATCGAGGTGGTGCCGGCGATTCCACTGGTAATTTCAACAGGCACGACGGCGCCGTTTTCAGCGATGTCCGGAGCCTTGATGGTGATGTCCTTGGAATCGGCTGGAGCCGTTGCGCCCATGCCTTTCAGAGCATCACCGACATTCTTGGCCTCGAAGGCGGTACGCGGGGCACCAGCCATGGCCAAGGTGGGTTTCAATAGGCCGGCTGCCACGGCAACGGCCACGGTACCAGCACCGGCGGCGCTTTTCAGTACGTTTCTACGAAGTGCGTTCATGGGCATGTCTCCTAAGCTTGAACTATTAGAACGGGAATTACAGACCGTAAACAAAGTCGGTCACTTTATCGATTTCCTGTTCCGACAACACACCATGCTTGCCAAACGGAATCATGGTGGAGGACGGATTGGCCACGGTTGCATCCCAGATCTGGGCGCGAAGCTTGGCTTTGTCAGGGAAGCGTGCACTCATGGCGATCAAGGGCGGGCCGTACAGTCCGGCGGATTCAGCGTCGGGTTGGGTCGGCATGGCATGGCATGCCAGACAGTTGCCCTTTTTCTTGTCGAACGAGAGATCCTTGCCGGTCACCTCTTTCGCAGGCTCCTTTTTACCCGCATCCTGCGCCAGAACATTACCTGACAGCATGATCGCGCTGATCGCGCAGGCTGTTGCTACTGCTACCTGATGCAATTTTCGCATTGTCATCCTCCTAATTTTTTACGTGGTGATGAGAGCGCTGCCGCTTGGGTTTGCCGTGCAGTAAACGCTATCCAGTGATGGATAAGACGAAGCATAGTGGAATTCGTTTTTATCATGCAAGGCCAAGTGCGAATTATTAAGGCCAACCAGGCAGGGTAAATTCTTACCAGCCCCGCCAAATATGGGCTTGTGCAGGGAGAAACTAGCTTTTGCGTTGTGATTTTTCCAGCGCTTGCCATTCACGTCGTCGCGCTTCTGCCGCCGATAACTCGTAGAAACTGTCATCCCCCGCCTTGATGCCGAGCGTGATCTGTTCGATGGCTTCAATCAA
The DNA here is from genome assembly GCA_038319505.1 of Burkholderiales bacterium. Lineage (GTDB taxonomy): Bacteria > Pseudomonadota > Gammaproteobacteria > Burkholderiales > Thiobacillaceae > Thiobacillus. Next base: position 3,935 of record JBBQDI010000060.1, on the reverse strand, counting down.
ATTACCGCTTAATGCGGCCACCTCGGCCTGGGCACGATGACTGCGCAGACGGTGCCCAAGTTGCGCATGGGTTTGTGCGGCCAGCCGCCACACTCGACGGTCGAGCGGATACAACGCCAGTTGCTTGTCGACCTGTACCAGCGCATCGCTGCTGCGGCCGGCTGTCAGCAAGGCGCTGATATAGCCATATTGCAAAGGCCGGTAGCCGGGGTAGGTATTGCTGCCTGCCTGGAAGCGCTGCAAGGCAAGTTTCGGTTTGCCGGCAGCCAGCGCGATGTTGGCGGCCAGTTGTGGGATCATTGGGCTGCTGCTTTTGGTGGTCGGAAGTTTCTGGAATTCAGCTTCGGCCTCAGTGAACTGGCGTGCGCGCAGCAATGCAGTGATCAAAGTATAGCGGGCGGCCGTCTCGCTGCTGTAGCGTTTTTCATTCAATATGCTGTGTGCAGCGAGCACGGCATCTGCGGGACTGTTTTCCTGCGCGCGCAGGCGGGCGCGAACCAACTGAAAGTCCAGACTGTCCTGAATTTGTTGATAAGGCGCGGACTCGCTGCGCGCTTCCATATCGGCGATGCGCTCGGTGGTAAGCGGGTGGGTACGTAAATAAGCCGGTGCGCTGCTGTCATAAAAGCGGCTGGCGCGTTGAAGGCGGTTAAAAAAACTGCTCATGCCGCGTGGATCGAAGCCGGCTCGGGTGAGTAAATCATAGCCTAAACGATCGGCTTCGCGCTCGTAGTCACGGCTGTAATTGAGCTGGTTCTGGATTGAAAATGCCTGGGTGGATGCGATCGCCGCACTCGCCACATTGGGATTGGAGCGCGCCGCCAGCAGCGCCAACGCTAGCGCAGCCATGGTCGGCCAGTAGCCCTGGCTTTGCGAGGCGATCATGCGTGCGATGTGATCCTGGGTGACGTGGGATATTTCGTGCGCAATGACGCTTGCGAGTTCGGATTCACTTTGCGCGGCGAGCAGCAAGCCGGTGTGGACCCCAATGTTGCCGCCAGGCATGGCAAATGCGTTGATGCTGGGGTCGTTGACCACAAAGAAGCTGAATTCGCGCTGATTGCCGGGGCTGAACGAGACCAGCTTGTAGCCAAGCTGGTTGAGATAAGTTTCGATTTCGGGGTCGTCCAGATAGCGCGGATCGGCATAGACGTCATGGAGGATGGCGCGTCCCAGCGCCTGCTCTTCCTGGTCGGAAAAATATTGTCGTGATACTTCGCCCAGATCGGGCAGATCAGCGGCCAGGACCGGTTGAATAGCAAGGGTGAATGCGAGCAGGGTGCGCAGCATCAGCAGGTTGGTATAAGGATTGATAACGGCATTTCGATTAGGATGCGAGAATTGTCGACAAGGTTCCTGATCATGAGTGAATTCACCCATTTTGATGAAAGCGGCCGCGCGGTTATGGTCGATGTGGCGGGTAAAGACGATACCCGGCGCGTCGCCGTGGCAAGCGGTCGAATCAGTATGTTACCCGAAACGCTGGCGCGTATTCTGGGAGGACAGGCGGCCAAAGGTGATGTGCTGGGCATCGCGCGCATCGCGGCGATACAGGCAACCAAGCGAACGGCTGAACTGATTCCGCTGTGCCACCCCATTGCGCTGACCAAGGTCGGTGTCGAGTTCAGTCATGACACGGCCGAATCGGCGATCACCTGCACGGTGACTGCCGAGACCGTCGGCAAGACCGGGGTCGAAATGGAAGCGCTGACCGGTGTCAGCGTCGCGCTGCTCACCATCTACGACATGTGTAAAGCGGTGGATCGCGGCATGCGGATTGACAACATTCGGCTGCTGGAAAAGCAGGGCGGGCGCTCGGGACACTGGCGTGCAGTTTCTTCAGGTGATATCTAGTAAAAAGTGCATCTTGCATGCAGCCAACGCCACGGCAAGATGGCCCCATGTTGAATGCGGAACATAACGTATGCGTTTTTTCAAATTCCTGTTGTTGAGCCTCTGGGTGTGTGCGTTAGGTGCGCGGGCAGATTTGCCGGACTATCAGGTCTTCCCTGCCAAGGGAGATCAGTTGCTGCTATGGGTGGCATCTGAGCGGGGCCGGGCAGAACCTGAACTTCAGGCTGCGCAGAAACTGGCCGCGCAAGGCGTGGAAGTCTGGTCGCTCGACGCGGTTAACGCCTACTTTTTGCCGCAGTTGCCCCGCAGCATGGACGCCGTGCCGCAGCAAGACATGGCGGACTGGCTGCGTGCCGCGCTGGCCAGCGGCAAACGGGTGGGTGTAGTAGCCGTGGCGCGTGCGGCGGTCCCGGTGTTGCGGGCAGCAACCCAACTCGAGCCGGTCCAGCGCGCCAGACTCAGCGTGCTGCTGATGCACCCGAATTTTTATACGGTGGCTGAACCTCTGGCTGAGCCTGAATATCTAGTTGCGGGCACGTTGACAGGCTTGCGCGTGCGCATACTGCAACCGCGTCGTTCCGCCGCCGTCCCCTGGTTGCCTGGCCTGCTGGATCATTTGGCGTTACACGGCGCGACAGTCAGCTACGAGATGCTGGAAAATCTGCGCGAAGGCTACTGGGCGCGCGAATCGCCCACCGAATTCGAAATTGCCGAGGGACAGCGTATGGATACCTTGTTGCTGGGTGAATTGAAAGCATTGGAATGCAAATGAAACGATTGCTGGCCACCTTGGTGATGACCTTGTTAACAACAGTTGGCGGGCAAGCCGCCGGATTCGAGCCGCGCGCAGCAACGCCGGCACCGGATATAAATGCACGCGATTTGGGCGGCACGGTCAAAACCCTGGCCGACTACAACGGCAAGGTTGTGCTGCTCAATTTCTGGGCGACCTGGTGCCCGCCTTGTCAGCGTGAGATGCCGTCAATGGAGCGTCTACGAGTAAAGATGGCGGGACGACCCCTCGAGATTGTTGCGCTAGACAGTGCCGAACCAGCTGCAGATGTGAATGCTTTTCTTTCGAAAATGAAACTGGGTTTTCCGATATTGCTCGATCCGGATGGCAGCAACACGAAGCGCTGGAAAGTGTTTGCCCTGCCCACTTCATTCCTGCTGGATGAAAACGGGCGTATACGCTTCATCCTGACCGGGCCGACCGAATGGGACGAGGGCGAGGCCTTGCAGATAGTCGAGTCGATGCTGCCCAAGCAGCCATTGCAGAAAAAATAAGCGGTTCCTGTAGTTAACCCCATAAAATGCAAGGGTTTTATTGGGTGGTTTTTACAGGAATATCTGCCATTTTGCTTGCCACGCAGTGCGCTTGAAGGGCAAAATAATGGAATATTCGAAATGTTTAATATATAGACGTCCCCGTAGCTTCCGGTACCCATTCGCTGGCGCTGCTTCCAGCATTCACCTAGTGTTCATATCCAGGTAAGGAATGATGCGGTTCTGACCAGGAACTGCGGGTACACAATGAACTTAGAGACCGCATGAACGCCAAGATCAAACTCGAAAATCACGACGCGCAGGAAATAAAGTACACCACCTGCTATATGTGTGCCTGTCGCTGCGGTATCAAGGTGACGCTGGAGGACAATAAGGTCCGCTTCATTCAGGGCAACCGCAACCACCCCACCAATCAGGGCGTGTTGTGTGCCAAGGGCTCGGCCGGGATCATGAAGCAGTATTCCACTGCCAAGCTGACCCAGCCGCTGATGCGCAAGCCGGGTACCGAGCGCGGTGAAGGGATTTACGAGCCGATTTCCTGGGACCAGGCGCTTGAGGTGCTCGGTGATCGTTTGGAGGAGATCCGCGCGACCGACCCGTCGAAGCTGGCGTATTTCACCGGACGCGATCAGATGCAGGCCTTGACCGGCCTGTGGGCGCAGCAGTTCGGTACCCCAAACTGGGCGGCACACGGCGGTTTCTGCTCAGTCAACATGGCCGCAGCGGGTCTGTATTCCATCGGCTATTCATTCTGGGAGTTTGGTGCACCCGACTGGGATTACGCCAAGTATTTC
>JBBQDI010000059.1:0-7636 GCA_038319505.1 Burkholderiales bacterium | reverse complement strand
GCAAAGTTATTGGGCGAAGCTGAAAGGTAGCTGCGAAGCGCACCTGATTGGAGCTGATTGCTATCTATGATCTTGCGCATAACGACAAACAGGATAAGGGATAGCAGAGCGCAAAGCGCGGAGGGTGCCCAAGACCTTGCTTTGGGTACCCTCCAATGCCACCGCGTCAGAAGGCGGAGTTTTCGAAATCTTCAATATCCTTTCGCAATGCCTCATACGTTGCTAGTTCCTCACTATGCAGCTCATCAAGTTCGCGACGAAACCACGCATAAAAATCCACTATCTTTTCTTGGTACGCTTCAACAACCTCTCGTAAAGGGAATTCGTCCTGGCACCCATTTAGATATTCCTTGCCATTCTTAGACCACTTGGTCCACTTTCGGAGTTCTGATGCTTTTAACCGAACATCCGAAACAGGGAGTGCGCCAGACTCCATGTTTAATGAGAGTTGCATTGTTGACGCTGGAACACCCTTGTGAAGAAAGTAGTTGCGTAGGTCTTGCACGAAGCGCGCCATCGCATCATTTGCGAACTGCTCTGTTACCTTTTGGGTGTAGCGTGCGTGAATTGGCTGATTGCCATGTGCGTCATTCATGAAGATACGTGTGTGCTCTACAACGGAACGAGCTCCCGAAAGAAAATTGTGAAAATATCGGACAACCTCTCGATGAAAGAAAATTTGATCCTGACGCTTGTCCTCTGCCCACACCTTCGTGATGTTGTTGGGATCTTCAATAAAATTCAAAATACGCACTAAATCAGCGAAATTGCCTCCAAAGATATGAAGGCTCCGCTCATGAAGCATCATTCGGATGTGATACCTATGCCCCGGGTCGTTATCCAGCGCCTTCTTTAGACGTTTGTAGGTTTCGGCACTAGTTTCCATCGAGTCCAATCCACTCTGTCTGCTCAGGCAGTAATAGTACAGATCAAAGGAGCATTGAGGGTCTGCTTAGGCCGAGAAGCGGAAGGTCGGGGTGGTCAACGTGGCCGTCCAAACCTAATCGACTCCTGGTTCTGTCCCCGCCGTACACCAACGACCGTTCGCGATGCTATTGGGGACACTCAACACTCCTCACGCAATCAGGCAAAGCGCGCGCGCCAGCGCTGCAGCGCCGCTTCGACCCGCGCCATGCTGACGTAGAAGGTGGGCGTGATGTAGAGCGTGAGGAACTGCGAGAACAGCAGACCGCCGACCACGGCGATACCGAGCGGGCGCCGCGCCTCGCCGCCGGCGCCGAAGCCGATCGCGATCGGCAGCGTGGCGAAGATGGCGGCAAAGGTGGTCATCATGATCGGCCGCAGACGCACCAGGCAGGCTTCGACAATGGCGTCTTCGGCGCTCAGGCCGGCGCGCTGCCGGGTCAGCGCAAAGTCGACCATCATGATGCCGTTTTTCTTCACCAGTCCCACCAGCAGGATGATGCCGATGAAGCTGAAGATGTTGAGCTCCTCGCCCATCAGCAGCAACACCAGCAACGCGCCAAAGCCTGCCAGCGGCAGCGCGGTCAGGATGGTGAGCGGATGACCGAGATGTTCGTACAGCACCGCCAGCACCATGTAAATGACGATGACGGTGAACAGCAGAAGCAACGGCAATCGAACGGTCGACTCCTTGAATTTCTGCGCGGCGCCGGTAAATTCCAGCGCCACGTCGGACGGCACCACTTCCTTCGCCGCGTCGTACGCAGCCGCCAACGCCTGGTCGAGCGAGACGCCGGGCGCCAGGTTGAACGACAGGGTGACAGCGGGCTGCTGGCCGTAATGGTTGACCGCGATCGGTCCCACCCCCGCATCGACTTTGGCTACGGCATCGAGCCGGGTGAGCCCGCCCGACATGGTTTTAAGCGGCAGCTGACCGATGATTGCCGGGTTGAGCTGCGACTCGGGCAAGGTCTTGATGCTGACGTTGAACTGGTCGCTCGCGCCGTAGATCTGGCTGATGCGGCGCCCGCCCAGCGCGTTGTATAACGTTTGCTGTACCTGTTCGGCGGTCACGCCGAGGCGCGCCGATTCGATCGGGTCGAGGCTGACGCGGAGTTCAGGGTTGCGCAGTTCCAGATCGCTGTTGACGTCCTCGATTTCCGGCACCGAATCCAGTCGCTTTTCGACCGCAGCCGAAGCTGATTTCAGGGCTTCGAAATCACCCGAGGTCAGCGTCAGTTGGTAGTCACTGCTGGAGGAGAGCGCGCCAACGTTGATCGACGCCGGGTTCTGCAGCGTGACGTTGACGCCGCTTATCTTGCGCGTGGCCGCCTTCAGTTCATCGATCACTGCATCCGCGCCCGGGCGGGTGTTGCGGGGCGCCAGACGAATGACCAGACGTCCGGAATTGCTGCCCGACACGCCCCCGCCGCGCTGCCCCGCGCTCGACATCAGGCCAGCGACCGCCGGATTTTTCTGCACGATGGCGGCGATCTTCTCCTGGCGGCGGCTCAGCTCGTCGAACGGGATGCCTTCCGGGTACTGGATATTCGCAAAAATCATCCCGGAGTCGACCCGCGGAATGAAACCCTGTTTGACCTGCCCGGCCAGCCACAGCATCGCCACCAGTACCCCCAACGACAGCAGCAGCATCGCGCCGCGGTGGCGCATGCTGGCGCGCAGGCTGGTGCCGTAGAAATCTCGAAAGCGCTTGAATCCGGAATCGAACGCGCGCGACATGGGATTGTTGAGCGGCTCGTTGACCAGCCCGCGTGCGCACAGCATCGGCGTGAGCGTGAGCGCCACCACGCCGGACAACAACACGGCCACGCCGATGCTGACGGCGAACTCCTGAAACAGCCTGCCGATCATGCCGCCCAGGAACATGATCGGCAGGAATACCGCAGCGAGTGAAAGCGTCATCGACAGCACGGTGAAACCGATCTCCTGCGCGCCATCGAGCGCGGCCTGCATCCGGCTCTTGCCCATTTCAAGATGGCGCGCGATGTTCTCGATCACCACCACCGCATCGTCGACCACAAAACCGATTGCCAGCGTGATCGCCATCAGCGATAAATTGTTGAGGCTGTAGCCCGCCAGATGCATGAAAGCAAAGGTGCCGAGCAGCGAACTCGGCAGCACCAGCGCGGCAATCAGGGTGGCGCGCACGTTGTGCAGAAAGGCAAAGATGACAAGGATCACCAGCACCAGTGCAAGCAAGAGGGTGATATTCACTTCGTGCAGTGAAGCCTTCACGAACAGCGAGCGGTCGAAATGAATTTGCAGTTTGACGCCGTCGGGCAGCTCCGACTCGATCTGCGGCAGCAGCGCGCGAATGCGATCGGCGACCTCGACGGTGTTTGCGCCCGGCTGACGCTGCACCGCCAGCACGATGGCGCGGGTGCCGTTGTACCAGGTCTTGCGCTTGTCGTCCTCGACGCCGTCCTCGGCCCGGCCCAGGTCCTTGACCCTGAGCGCCGTGCCGTCGTGATACGCCACGATGATGTCGCCAAAGTCGGCGGCGTTGGCCAGCGCCACCGGCGCCTTCACCGTGTAGGAACGCGTCGCGCCATCGAGGGTGCCAGACGGCAGGTTGGCATTGGCGGACTGCACCGCCGTGATCACGTCGGCAAAGGTGAGCCCGCGCTGCTGCAATTTGGCGGGATCGAGGTACAGCCGCAGCGCGTATTTCTGCGAGCCGTACACCAGCACCTGCGCCACCCCCGACAGGCTCGACAGCCGCTGCGCCACGCGCGAATCGGCAATGGCATCGAGCTCGGTCAACGGCAGGCGTTCGGCCGACATCGCCAAGTACAAAATGGGCGAGTCGGCCGGGTTGATCTTGCGCAACTGGGGCGGATCCATGCCCTGCGGCAGGTTGCGCGCGGCCTGTGCAATGGCGGTCTGCACGTCCTGTGCGGCGGCATCGATGTCGCGGCTGAGTTCGAACTGCAAGGTGATGTTGGTCGAACCCTGGCCCGACTGCGAGCTCATTGATTCGATCCCGGCCACGGTCGACAGTTGACGCTCCAGTGGCGTCGCCACGGTGTTGGCCATGGTTTCGGGATTGGCGCCGGGCAGCGATGCCGATATCCGCAAGGTGGGGAAATCCACCTGCGGCAGATCGTTCACCGGCATCTGCGTATACGCGAGCACGCCGAACAACGCCATCGCCAGCACCAGCATCAGCGTGGCAACCGGCCGCTCGATGAACAGCCGCGACAGGTTCATGGACGCTTGCCTGCTGCCGCAGGCTCGGCAGACGGCTTCGCACCTTCAAGTTTGACCTTGCCGCCCGCCTTGAGGCGTTGCGGAATCTCGATCAGCACCGGTTCACCCGCACCCAGTTGTCCTTCCACCACCAGTTCACCATCGAGTCCGCGCACCAGCTTGACCCGCTGCACTACGGCCTTGCCGTCGCGCACCACATAGACATACGTGCCTTCCTGCGCATTTTGCAGCGCCGCTTCGGGCACCACCTTGGCATTGGGCAGCGTGCCCAGCCGCAGTCGCACCTGCACCCCTTGCCCCGACAGCAGATCAGGCTGCGCGCCGGTGAGCCGCACCTTGATCGGCACCGCGCCGGTGGTGGGGTCGATCTGCGCATCGACGAAGACGAGTTCACCCTGCGCCTGCAGCGTTTGATCGGCCGCATTGAAAATATCAGCCGTCACCTTGCCCTGCGTACGGGCGGCGGCCAGCTGCGGCCAATCCTGCTGCGACACGCTGGACCGCACATCGAGCGCACCGGGCGCCAGAATCGTGGTGAGCGGCTCGCCACCGGCCTGCACCAGACTGCCGGGACGGATGGCGATGCGCCCGACCCGCCCGGCAATCGGTGCGCGAATGGCTGCGTAGCGCGCATCGAGTCGCGCCGCTTCGAGTTCGGCGCTGGCCGTTCCCGCCCGCGCACGCGCGGATTCCAGCGCCAGTTTGGCGTCATCGAGTTCCTGGCGGCTGATGTAGCCCGATTGCATCAGCGGGCTCAGGCGTTCCAGCTTCTGTTTTGCTTCGGTTGTTTCGGCGCGTGCGCCGATCAGGGTGGCCTGGCTTTGTGCGATGCGCGCCTTCGCCGGCCGCGCGTCAAGACTGAATAGCGCTTGCCCGGCACGCACGGCGTCACCTTCCTGCACATGCTGCTTCAATACCGTGCCACTCACCTGGGCAACGATGGCGACCTGTTGCGCCGCTTCCAGGGTGCCGGGCAGATCGATCATGCGCGGGAAATCCCGCACCGCTACCGGTACGGTCTTGACGCTCAGTGCTTTGTCGCCGCCGCCCCTCTTGTCGCCACCATCCTTGTGCTGGATGCGATAGAACACGCCGGCGACAATCGCCAGCACGACAACGAAAATCAAGATACGTAGTTTCATGGTGAGGAGGTCGCGATGACTGCGGGCAAACGGCCCAGCGCGTGATTCAAACGGGAAAACGCTGCCAGCCAGTCGCTGTTGGCTTGCGCCTGCGCCTGACGTGCGCGCGCCAGGTCGGCCTGCGCAGTCAACAGTTCGAGCACGCTGCCGACGCCGGCTTGATAGCGCGCCTGGGCGGCCTGTGCCGATTCGCTGGCGCTGTCGAACTGCATGGCCACGCCGTCACGCTGGGTCTGCGCATGGCGCACATCGTAATAGGCATCAGTGACCGCGAGCGCGACCTGGCTCTGCTGTGATTCGGACTCGGCCTGCAGGCGTTCGGCATCGCGTTCGGCTGCGCGCGCCTGGGCCGCCAGCCGACCGCCATCGAACAGCGGCACCGCCAGGTTCACGCCTACGCTATAGGTGGTGGAGGGCGAGCGGTTGTCCTCCAGAAAAAAGGCGCGGCCGGTATTGGCGGCGAGCGACAAGCTGGGCCAACGCGCGGCGCGCGCACGCTCGGCTTCGGCACGCGCACGCGCGGTGGCTGCTTGCAGGGCACGCAGATCGGGGCGTTGCCGGGCGGCTTCGGTCAGCAGGTCGGCCAGCAGGACGCTGGCTTCCAGCGTGGCAGGTGGGGTGGTCTCCCAATCGAGCGCCAGGGGCTGCGTTTGTGCAATGCCCGCCGCCTGTTTCAGTGCGGCCTCGGCCTTGGCCTGATCACGTTCGGCCGCCTGACGCGCAAGCGTTGCCTCGGCCAGCGCGGCACGAGCACGCAACTGATCAGCGCGTGCGGCCAGCCCCCCCTTCAACCTGACTTCGACCGCGTCGAAACTGGCGCGCAGCGCCGCTTCCTGCTGCGTCTGGGCATCGATCTGCGCACGCGCCGACAGCACCGAAAAATAGGCCGTTTCCACTTCGGAGATGGTGTCCTGCAAGGTGCGGTTATTGGTCAGCAGGCTGGCAATCAACTGATACCGCTGGGCGTCGATGCTGGCTGCGCGTGCGCCAAAGTCATAGAGCACATAGGCGAGGCTGAGGTTCGGCCCGTAGCGATGGAGCGTGGGCACCGATGCGCCGGAACTGGATAATCCGCGGCTCCGGGTGAAATTGAATTGGCCGCTCAACGTCGGCCAGTTGGCGGCGGTTTCAGCATCCAGCCGCGCCGCTTCGGCCTGAATCCCGAGCCAGGCTGCGCGCGATTCGGAACGCGCTCGCAGCGCATGGTCGGTGAGTTCAGCCAAACTGGCAAAACGAAGGGAATCGGTTGGCGTAGCATCCCGTGCTGCCGAATTCGGCAGCGTGACCGGCTGCGACCAGAACACCCCCGGCCGTTCAGGCAGATCGAGCGTGACCGCATGGCCCGGCATTGGCCACAGCGATACGCACAGCAAAAGGGAAGGCAGGAGGGGTTTCAAGATGATCCGATTCTAAACGAGTCTGCTACGCATCACGCATCGCACTGGCTGCGGAATGACCTCGCGCCCGTCCTTGGGTTCCCCCCGCTGCGCAGTCTCGCCTGTCCGGCTCGCGTCCAGCTATCATCACGCCATGGAACCTGGTCAAAAAATACCGGCAAATGGGATACGCCTGCTTCATGCCCTTACGCTTCTATCCACGTTACTGGTAGCCCTTGGCGCTTTCCCTGCCCTCGCCGCGCAGGCGCATGTCGCGGTGGCGTCCAACTTTGCTGCGCCGATGAAAGAACTGGCGGCGCAATTCGAACAGGCAACCGGTCACACCCTTACGCTTTCAACCGGCGCCACCGGCAAGTTTTATGCGCAGATCAAACATGGCGCACCTTTCGATGTGCTGCTGGCCGCAGACGATGAGACCCCGGCGCGGCTGATACGCGAAGGCGATGCCGTCCAGCGCCAGACCTACGCCATCGGCAGGCTGGCGCTGTGGAGTGAGCGCCCCGACTTCATCGACGGCAGCGATGCGGTGCTGAGGCAGAACCGCTTTGATCATCTGGCGATCGCAAACCCCAAGCTGGCACCTTACGGTGCAGCGGCTATTGAAGTGCTGGCGAACCTCAAACTCACCGACAGCGTGCAAGGGAAATGGGTGGTCGGAGAAAATATCGCACAGACCTACCAGTTCGTTGCCAGCGGCAATGCCGAACTGGGGTTTGTGGCGCTGTCGCAGGTGATGCAGAACGGCACGCTACGCAGCGGTTCGGTCTGGCAAGTGCCGGCCACCCTCCACACACCGATCCGCCAGGATGCCGTGTTGTTGAAACACGGCACACACAATGCCGCCGCGCGCGCGCTGCTCGAATATCTGAATACCCCCGCTGCGATTGCCCTCATCCGCAGCTATGGCTATGAGCGCTAAGTCATGACGTTGACCGCCACCGA
>JBBQDI010000058.1:0-7699 GCA_038319505.1 Burkholderiales bacterium | reverse complement strand
AGACACCCGCGGGTTCATCTCGATCACCACCATGCGTCCGTCTTCGGGATTGATGGAGAACTGCACGTTGGAGCCACCGGTATCGACGCCGATTTCGCGCAACACCGCCAACGAGGCGTTGCGCATGATCTGGTATTCCTTGTCGGTCAGGGTCTGGGCGGGGGCTACGGTGATCGAGTCGCCGGTGTGCACGCCCATTGGATCGAAGTTCTCGATCGAGCAGACGATGATGCAGTTGTCCTTGCGGTCACGCACCACCTCCATCTCGTATTCCTTCCAGCCGAGCAGCGATTCCTCGATCAGCAGCTCATGCGTCGGCGAGGCTTCCAGCCCGCGCTCGCAGATGGCGACGAACTCGTCACGGTTATACGCGATACCACCACCCGAGCCCCCCATCGTGAACGAAGGCCGGATGATCGATGGAAAGCCTAGTGCGGCCTGCACCTGCAAGGCCTCTTCCATGCTGTGGGCGATCGACGAGCGCGCCGAGCCGAGGCCCAGCTTGGTCATCGCGGCCTTGAATTTTTCACGGTCTTCGGCCTTGTCGATGGCTTCCTTGGACGCGCCGATCATCTCGACGCCGTATTTTTCCAGCACGCCGTGCTTGGCGAGGTCGAGCGCGCAGTTGAGCGCGGTCTGTCCGCCCATGGTCGGCAACAGCGCGTCGGGGCGCTCCTTCTCGATGATCTTCTCGACCACCTGCCAGGAAATCGGCTCGATGTAGGTGACGTCGGCCATGTCCGGATCGGTCATGATCGTCGCCGGGTTGCTGTTGACAAGAATGACCTTATAGCCCTCCTCGCGCAGCGCCTTGCACGCCTGCGCGCCGGAATAGTCAAACTCGCACGCCTGCCCGATAACAATCGGGCCGGCGCCGATGATGAGAATGCTTTTTAAGTCAGTGCGCTTGGGCATGATCGGCCATCAGCTTAATAAATCGGTCAAACAAATAGCTCACGTCGTGCGGGCCAGGACTGGCTTCGGGATGGCCCTGAAAGCTGAATGCAGGCGCGTCGGTACGGGCAATCCCTTGCAACGAGCCATCAAACAGGGACACGTGTGTGCTGCGCAGGTTAGCAGGCAATGTCGCTGCGTCCACCGCAAAGCCGTGATTCTGGCTGGTGATGGCCACCCGGCCACTATCGAGGTCCTTGACGGGATGGTTGGCACCATGGTGCCCGAATTTCATCTTCACGGTCCGGGCACCCGAGGCAAGCGCGAGCAATTGATGCCCCAGGCAGATACCGAAGGTCGGCACTCCCGCAGCGACCAGTTCCGCAATCGCCTGGATTGCGTAGCTACATGGCTCGGGATCACCCGGGCCATTGGACAGGAAAATGCCATCTGGCTTCAGGGCCAGCGCGTCAGCTGACGTGGCGGTGGCGGGCAGCACGGTCAGCCGGCACCCACGCTCGGCCAGCATGCGCAAGATGTTGCGCTTGACGCCATAATCGAAGGCCACCACATGAAAACGCGGCTCAGTCTGCTGGCCATAACCGCGTCCGAGCTTCCATTCGGTTTCGCTCCACTTGCACGCATCAGGCGCGCTCACCACCTTGGCCAGATCCATGCCAGCCAGTCCTGGAAAGGCGCGCGCGGCCTCGAGTGCCCGGGCTTCATCCAGCGTTCCCGCCATGATGCAGCCGCCTTGCGCACCCTGCTCTCTCAAAATACGGGTCAGCCGACGCGTGTCGATGTCGGCAATGCCCACGATGTTCTGACTTTTGAGATGCTCGCTCAAGGACGTTCCGGCACGGAAATTGGAATACAGGCGCGGCACATCCCGTACCACCAGGCCGGCCGCGTGTATACGAGCCGACTCGGTGTCTTCCAGGTTGATCCCGGTATTCCCGATATGCGGATAGGTCAGCGTCACGATCTGGCGCGAATACGAGGGATCAGTCAGGATTTCCTGATAACCGGTCATCGCGGTGTTGAACACCACTTCACCGGTTGTGATGCCGTCGGCACCGATGGACAGGCCACGAAAGACCGAACCGTCAGCTAAAACGAGGATGGCGGGCTGGGCACGAGACAAGGAAGACTCCGGAAAGCAGGTGACAAAATTCAGGCGAGCTGCTTGCGCAAACCCGCCTGAACTTGAATATAGTAATTGTAGCCGATCCAAGCCCCGGCTTCAATGTTTTCCCGGGCTTTTACCCTTTGGATGCTGGCTGCAGATGCTCCAGGCCGCCGTCCATGTCGAGTTCGGTCAATTCGGTAAAACCACCAATGCAGGTTCCCTCTACAACGATCTGTGGCACGGTGCGTGCGCCATCGGTGACAACGGCAAATTCCTTCATGGCCTCACGATCGAGGTCGATGCGGACTTCATCGTAGCCAATTCCACGTTTATCGAGGAAAGCCTTGGTTTTGACGCAGATGGGACAGGTGCCGGTACTGTAGACCTTGACTTGATTCATGGTGTGTTCCTGTTTTCAACCGGTTAATTCAGACTTAATACATCCCGCATGTCATACAGACCCGGCGCACGGCCTTGCAGCCACTTGGCGGCGCGCAGTGCACCCTGCGCGAAGGTGGCGCGACTGCTGGCCTTGTGGGTGAGTTCGACGCGTTCGCCGATACCCGCAAACAGCAGGGTGTGGTCACCGACGATGTCGCCGCCGCGCACCGTGGAAAAACCGATGGTATCGGGATCACGTTCTCCCGTGACACCCTCGCGCCCATAGACAGCACAACTGGCCAAATCACGGTTAACCGCGCGGGCAACGGCTTGCCCCAGACCCAGCGCAGTGCCTGAGGGCGCATCGACCTTGTGGCGGTGGTGGGCCTCGATGATCTCAATATCATAGCCATCCTGCAGCACCTGGGCAGCCAGTTCGGCCAGCTTCATCAACAGATTCACGCCAACGCTCATGTTGGGTGCAAACACCACGGGAATCCGCTGCGCCGCCGCCGCAATACGCGCCTTCCCTGCGTCGTCAAATCCAGTGGTGCCAATGACCAGCGGCACGCCGGCAGCCACACAGGTATCGAGATAGCCGAAAGTGGCCTCAGGGCGGGTGAAATCGATCAATACGTGGGCACCCTGCAGAACAGCAGTCGGCTGATCAGTCACGACCACGCCACTTGCCGCCCCCCAGGCTGCGCCGGCATCCTGCCCCGCCAGCGGGCTGCCAGGGCGATCAATCGCAGCGCACAATGTGCAGTCAGAATCGGCCGCCACGGCTTCGTATAGTGCACGTCCCATGCGACCGGACACGCCGGCTATCGCAATCTGTACTGTCATGGTTTGGCGCCGTGCAGAATCGACAACACCTTTTCCTCGACGATCAGCCACTGGCCATCGCGTTCGACCATGTGCAGCTGCTTGACGACCGCATCGCGGTAGTTCTCGGACCGATAAAACTGATTGAAGGTAATCGTTGCGCTGCCGTCGCCGACCCAATCGACAGACGGTGAGCCGATCTTGAGTTCAATGTTCTTCGCTACATTGAGCAGCAGGCGCCGACGCTTCTCCCAACTGGCATGACTATCCCCGCCCTGTGGCACAAAACTGGCGTCGTAAGCGGCAACATAAGCATCCTCATCACGACGCGACCAGGCATCCGCCCAGGCTTTCAAGGCTTGAAGCACCGGGGCATCGCTCGCGCTCGCAACGGGATTGGCATCAGGAAAAGCGGGGATGACGTCTGGCTTGATTTCCTCAACGTTGGTTTCTGGCTGAAGTCGCATCGCAGTCGATGTACGCGGGTCAACATACGCCGGTGCGTTTTTCGGGCTGGGCAAGGGTGAAACAATGCTGGTTTCAGTTGCGGACGCCTGATCGGTCGGCATAGTTGGCCTGGTTGCCGGCACAACGGCCGGTGCAGTCACGGCTGAAGCCGCAAGCGGCGCCGGGACGCGCTTTTCAGGTGCACGGGCAACCGGCGCAGCTGTTACCACAGCGGCCGCAGGGGGTGCGGCCGGTTCTGGCTTTGAAACAACCGCAGGAGCGATTTCGGCCTGGGATGAGGCCATAGTGGCTGAATGCGGGGCAAGCGGCTCCGGTGCGGGTTTGGCTTCCGTAGTGACCGGCAAGGCCATTGATTCCGTTTTCGACTCCGGCTGCACGGTCGCTGCAAGCGGCTCAGTTGTCGTTGCGCGCTCTGGCAGATCGCCTTCAATCCGCATCAGCGTATCGCCATCGAAAAACAGTGTGATGCGCTTTTGCTCGGCCAGTTTCCCTGCCTTGTAATTCACATACACATAATCCCAGCGATCGGTGTGAAACGGATCGATCACCAACGGCGTTCCCAGCAGGAAACGGACTTGCGAACGATTGAGGCCGGGTTTCAGTCGCGCAACGTTTTCCTGATCGAGCGCATTGCCCTGCTGCACATCAATGCGATGAGGGCCGATGTTGACGCTGGAACATCCGGCGGCCAAGCTCAAAAGCAGTACGGAAATCAGAAAATGACGCATAGCCAAGAAACCGGAAGGGTTGGGGGGTGTAAAAAAAACGTATCATAACGTATTCATGTACTCGATCTGGTGACCCCATTGAGCAATCCATCCGATCTCAAGAGCATTGGTCTCAAAGCCACGCTGCCGCGCCTGAAAATCCTCGATTTGTTCGAGCAAAGCAACAAGCGCCACATGACGGCTGAAGAAGTGTATCGGCTACTGTCCGACGAAGGCCTGGATATTGGTCTGGCCACGGTGTACCGTGTGCTGACCCAGTTTGAGCAGGCCGGGTTGTTGATGCGCCACCACTTCGACAGCGACAAGGCGGTGTTCGAACTCAACCTGGGTGACCACCACGATCATCTGGTCTGCCTGCAATGCGGCAAAGTCGAGGAGTTTCTGGACAGCGAAATCGAGAAACGCCAGCACCGTATTGCCAAGGAACGCGGCTTTTCAATTCACGATCATTCGCTGCAGATTTATGCCGATTGCATCAAGGAGAACTGCCCCAATCGTAAATCGGGCGATTCACGTCACCGCCTATAAGGCTTGATGGCTGCACACAGTCCAGCCACGCCTTCGATCAACCGCGGTGTTGGACGATGCAGCAAATCAGCATCCACCCGCACAAACCCATGATGTTGGACTGCCGGAAGGCTGGCAAACTGCTGCCACTGGCGCTGCATGTCCGGCGCGTCGTTGCCGCTGATGATCAGTTCGGGTGCGCGCTGCAGCACCGCCTCGCGTGACACCGCCGGAGAAAGTCCACTCAGGTCGTCGAAGACATTGCGCGCACCGCATAGCAACAGTGCATCGCTGATCCAGTGCCCCCCCCCCACCGTCATCAACGGACGATCCCAAACCTGATAAAACACCTTGATCGGCGGATGCTGGGTTGCCTGCACACCCAGCGCAGCCAGACGCCGTGAAAAATCCTGCGCAGCCGCTTCTCCCTCGCCCGCATGTCCACTCGCCCGCCCAATCAAGCGCAACAAACGCGCCACATCACCGAGATGCGTTGCTTGCGTATGCAACACCGGCAACCCCATTGTTTTCAGGCCATGAATATCTGCGGCACGGTTGCCGTCCAGCCAGACCATAATCAGATCCGGCTTCAGCGCCAGTATGCGTTCGAAGTTGATGCGGCTGAAATCCCCCACTCGCGGCAATGCCATCGCCGCTTTTGGGTAGTCGCTGGCACTGTCCACACCAACCACCTGTGCCCCTGCGCCAACGGCAAACAACAGTTCGGTGAGATGTGGGGTCAACGAAATAATGCGCTGAGGTGGACGCGTGAATTCGAGCGTCTGCCCGGCATCGTCCAGCAGACGGATCGTCGCTGCTTGAGCGTGCAAGGTCAGCAGCAGACACAAGCAAAGCGTGATGTAGCGGATCACCGACCTGCCAGGCTGCCGCCATGAAAGACCAGGCTCGCGCGCCCGTCATCAAAGCGAAAGCGGGTAATTGAAGCGGTCGCCACCTCGATGCGATAAGCATGCTCGAGTGGGATGCTTAATGCCCAGGCGAACGCCATACGGATCACGCCGGCGTGCCCAACCAGCAGCACATGCTGATCAGGGTGCTGCGCGAGCAACGCTTCAAGACCTGCACTCACCCGCGCCTGAAATTCGGCAAGAGGCTCAGCGCCTGCCGGACGCGCATTCACAGGATCAGCCTTGAAACGGGTCAGCGTGCCCGGTGCGTCCTGCTCGATCTCGGCAGCCGTCTTGCCTTCCCATACCCCGAAACCGACTTCCATCAAGCGTTTGTCCAGCGACAGGGGCAAGCCATGCTGCTCAGCCAAAAACTCTGAAAACGCCCTGCAGCGCGCCAAAGGTGAAGAAACAATCTGTGTCCACGGCATGCCATCGCCTACTGCAGAATGCATCTGCGCCCAGCCTTTTTCAGACAGGGGGTCATCGATCTGACCGCGATACTTGCGTCCACCAACAGGTTCGCCGTGGCGGATCACATCCAGCGTAGTGGTCACACCGTCATCACCAGATTGTCGCGATGAATCAGTTCCGGTTCATCGATGTAACCGAGTTCGGCTTCGATTTCAGTACTGGGTTTTCCTGCAATCCGACGTGTTTCACTTGCGCTGTAATTGGTCAGTCCACGGGCAATTTCATACCCCTCCGAATCGACAATCGCCACCACCTCGCCGCGTTGGAACTCACCGGTGACACCTGTCACGCCGACTGACAGCAGGCTTTTTCCGTCCTCTTGCAAGGCCCGGACCGCATCCGCATCAAGCACCACGCCACCTCGAAGTTGCAGATGATCGGCCAGCCACTGACGCCGTGCCGCCAACGTTTCCTGGCGTGACACCAGCTGGGTACCGATGGCCTCACCCGTTGCCAGGCGCAGCAGCACGTTCTCTTCACGTCCGCTGCAAATCACGGTATGGGCACCACTGCGGGCTGCACGTTTGGCCGCAAGAATTTTTGTCAGCATGCCGCCCGTGCCCACACTGCTGCCTGCCCCACCTGCCATATTTTCCAGATCGGGATCGCCCGCGTGTGCATTCATCACTAACGTGGCGTCAGTATCCTTGCGCGGATCCCCGGTATACAAACCGGGCTGATCGGTCAGAATAATCAGACAGTCGGCCTCTACAAGATTGGTCACCAACGCAGCCAGCGTATCGTTGTCACCCAGGCGAATTTCATCGGTTGCGATCGCATCGTTTTCATTGATGATGGGAACTGCGCGCAGTTCCAGCAGGGTGCGCAGGGACGAACGCGCATTGAGATAGCGTGTGCGATCCACCATGTCTTCGTGGGTAAGCAGTACTTGTGCAGCGTTCAGCCCATGGACGCGGAAAATCGACTCATACGCCTGCACCATACCCATCTGCCCAACAGCGGCAGCGGCCTGCAATTTCCTGACCGATTTGGGACGCTTACTCCAGCCCAGCCGCGAAATACCTTCGGCAATCGCACCGCTGGAAACCAGCACCACTTCCTTGCCCTGCTCGGTTAGCGCGGCAATCTGCTCGGCCCAATGTGACAGGGCAGCACGGTCGAGTCCACGACCTTCTGCAGTCACCAGGCTGGAACCGACTTTGACCACGATGCGACGTGCATGCTTGACGACCGAACTATTCATTGAGCCGCCCGCCGCAGGTTACGCACCGCCTCCTTGCCATCCTTGACACGGATGAAGTCGGGGCAGAAATGATCCTCGTACAGCGCTTTCTGGTACGACAACAACGAGCGAAGTTTGATGTCCTCCCAGCCGGCATTGCGTGCTTTCGACCAGGTGCCATCGGGGTGTCCGTAGGCATACA
>JBBQDI010000057.1:0-7902 GCA_038319505.1 Burkholderiales bacterium | reverse complement strand
CGTTTGATGGCGAGTCGAATTCTGGTTATCACGGCAAACGCCTCCGATTCCAGACCCTGAGAGGATTGACTGCGCAAGGTAAATAACGGCCCCTTCGAAATCGAAGGGGAACGCGCCGTCCGACGCACGTGAACGGATGGACGCAGGCATGGCTGAACGGAATGTCCTGTTGTGTGCGTTACCGAACGGAATAAAAAGCGCGCCGGGTGCATCGTGCATGCTGGATTGTCGAACTTTGCACGTAACCCGCGCTTTTTCAGGCGGCTGCCAAGTAACTTCCGCACTGTGGCGTTCCAATGACAGTCCAAGGAGTGACCATGCTGAATCCGTCTAAATCCCTTCGCGCCCCGCCCTGCCGGTGGGTGCCGTTTGCCCTGCTGCTGCTGGCATCTGCGAATCCGCATGCCCAGCAGCCGATGTCGATTAGCCCGAGTGGCGCTGCCAAAGTGCCACCTCAGACGGCTTCATCGAAGCGCCCACCGAGCGATGCCGTGAGCCAAACCGCCCGCAACCGCTTGGCTGCCCCCGCCAGAGCCCGGCAGAGCGATGCGCAGAACACGCGTATTTTGACCACCAGGATGTACGTCAATCTGCACAGCGGCTTAGTACCCGAATGGTGAAATGCGTGCGCAGTTTCTGCGTAGTGAGACAGCTACCACACCGACACGCACGGCTTACCGGTCCACATCATTTCGCGTATATCAATTGGGGACCGATTTCATACATGCATTCTGAATTCGTGGATATCCGGATCAACCATGACTAGTGTGCCTGTAAACAAGCAGCCCGTTTCCACGGCTCCGTCCCCGCCAACGGTGGCCGTCAGCGGCGATGGCGATCTCTTCGCGTTAGCGGGCGTTCTTGAAATAGCCACGCTCGCCGAAGCAAGGCATGCGCTGCAGAAATGGTCGAAGCACGCTTCCTCGCGCGTGCTGGATATTGCCGGGCTCGACAGCATCGATACGCCGGGCGCCTTGTTCCTGTGCGATCTGCGTACCCAGGGCGTGGAACTCGCCGGTATCCGCGCCGAACACCAGGCATTGCTCGATCTCATCTGCGAACTCGATCTCAAGCCCTTGCCGAAAATCAAAGTCGTCCCACGATGGCGCCAGATCGTGATCCAAATGGGCAAAGGTGCGCACGACGCCAGGCACGAAGCAATCGATGTCATCACCTTTATCGGTCGTGCCGCGAGCTGGACCGTTAACGCCCTGATGCACCCGCATTGCCTGCGCCCGGCTGCGATCACCCGGCATGTCGCGGAAACCGGCATTCAAGCGCTGCCCATCATCGGCCTGATGGCCTTCATGATCGCGATCGTCATCGGCTACCAGGGTGTGGCTCAATTACGTCCCTTTGGTGGCGAGGACTACACCATCAATCTGGTGGCAGTATCGGTGTTGCGCGAAATGGGCGTGTTGATCACGGCCATCATGGTAGCCGGCCGCTCGGGTTCAGCCTTCACCGCAGAAATTGGCGTGATGCAGACGCGAGAGGAAGTCGACGCGCTTAATGTGATGGGCATCGAGCCCATGCAGGTACTCGTCGTTCCGCGCATCATCGCACTGGTCATCACGCTGCCGCTGCTCACGTTTTTTGCCGACATCATGGGCTTGATTGGTGGTGCGGCCATTTCCCAATTCCTGCTTGATGTATCCCCAACGCAATACCTGACACGGCTGCCGCACGTCGTTGATGGAAGCGATCTGTTTGTGGGCCTGTTCAAGGCACCGATTTTTGCTTTCTTCATTGCCATTGTCGGCTGCATGCACGGGCTAAGGGTGAGCGGCTCGGCGGAGAGTGTCGGCCGCGAGACCACGCGGGCTGTGGTGAAATCGATTTTTCTGGTGCTCGCGCTTGATGCCTTTTTCTCCATCCTGTTTGAACAGCTTGGCATATGAGCACCCGGGGGAAAGCGCATGCCGAGACGATTCTTAGCGCACGCGGGATCGTCAACCGCTTCGGCAAACAGGTGGTACACGACAAACTCAACCTCGATATCGTGCGCGGCGAAATCATCGGTATTGCCGGCGGCTCAGGTTCAGGCAAGTCGGTGCTGCTCAAAACGCTGGTGGGCCTGCACCAGCCGGATGCCGGCGAAATACTCCTCAACGCCAAGCCGATTCAATCCATCGGCGCGGCGGAAAAGTCTGCGCTTATCGGCGTGCTGTTTCAGCAAGGCGCATTGTTTTCCTCACTAACGGTCGCGCAGAACATCATGCTGCCGATGCGCGAACATACGACACTGCCGGCCAAGGAGCAGGAACGGATCGCGGCGATGAAACTCGCTCTGGCCGGGATGTCAGCGGACAGCGGCATCAAGTTTCCCTCTGCACTGTCCGGAGGCATGGTGAAGCGCGCCGCGTTTGCCCGGGCGCTCGCGCTCGACCCGAAGATATTTTTTCTCGACGAACCGACCTCCGATCTCGACCCCATCGCCGCCAGCGGCATCGACGCGCTGATCCGGCAGCTCAACCAGATCCTCGGCATTACCGTGGTGATCGTCACGCACGATCTCACAACGCTGTTCACCGTCTGCGGCCGTATTGCCGTGCTGGTCGACAAGCATTTAACCATCGATACCGCAGACAAGTTGAGGCGGTCCGATCAACCATGGATACACGAATTTTTTCACGGGCCGCGCGCAGAAGGCGCAATGAAAGCAAGGAAACCAAACCATGGAAACTGACAAGCACTACTTTTTCGAGGGGCTGTTCATCATCGGATTTTCCATTGCCGCAGCCATTTTTGCCGTGTGGCTGGGAAGCGCCGGCCGCCATGACGATGTGATCTACCGCATTCATTTCCCCGACTCGGTCAGCGGACTCACGGTCGGCGACCCGGTGAAATACCGTGGCATCGATGTCGGCACGGTCAAGTCGATGATGATCGATCCGGACAATCCGCGCCTGGTGCAGGTGGACGTGAGGTTGCGCAAGGAAACTCCGGTCATGACCGACACTCGGGCCAGCCTCGTAATGAAAGGGATCACCGGTGTCGTCTTTATCGAGCTCAACGGTGGAGATCCGGCGGCGAAGCTATTGCTTGCAGTCACACCCCCGGGCAAGATGCCCGAGATCCTCTCGGAAAAGACAGGCCTCAAAGCCATGCTTGACGCGCTGCCGAAGCTGGTCGAGAAATTCTCGGCCATCGAGGATCAGGCCAGGAAAGTCGTGACGAACGTCGGTGCGTTGACGGACAAGGTCAAGGCCAATCCTTCCCTGTTGCTTAAAAGTCCCGAGAAGAAGCACGATGATGCTGGGAGCAAATGAAGGGAAAAGCGTTCGCCCAATTGCCCCGTCCCGTCTATGAATAACGTTTAGGCCTCGGAAGGTGACCCCAACATGAACTCAACCACGTGGTACTCCGGCTTCGCCAAGTCGGCTTCGCATTTCTGCGGACGCCCGAGAACGTTTGTGTTGTCTGTCGCCGTGATCGCGATCTGGGTCGTCACTGGACCCCTGTTTGCCTACAGTGATACGTGGCAACTGGTCATCAATACCGGAACGACGATCATCACCTTTTTAATGGTCTTCCTGATCCAGAACACACAAAACAGGGACACTGAAGCCATCCAGATCAAGCTGGACGAACTGATCCGCGCAACCAAGGGCGCGCACAACGCGCTTCTGGATCTGGAGGAACTTGAAGAGGCGCCCCTTGATGCTTTTCGTCAAAGGTACCAAGCCCTTGCAGCAACGGCTCGGCAACAACTGAGTCAGGGCACACTTGATAATGGAACCCCCGAGCCGTGAGGCCACTGGTGTTGAATCATCCGTTTCAGTGGATACCAACCT
Source organism: Burkholderiales bacterium (assembly GCA_038319505.1). Classification (GTDB taxonomy): domain Bacteria; phylum Pseudomonadota; class Gammaproteobacteria; order Burkholderiales; family Thiobacillaceae; genus Thiobacillus. The sequence goes on along the minus strand of JBBQDI010000057.1, from coordinate 4,105 downwards.
TCAAGACAAGGCCATCAATGAGAACGTCCGTTCTGCTCCTGCTTCTTTCTGCTTCCACATCCGCATGGGCTTCAGATGTTTCCTTTGAACAAGCCAAAGCCCTGGCCGACAAAGACGAGGCTTCGCTTTCATCCAAACAAACGCAGCAACTCATTGCGTCTCAAGCTCGAGCAGGTGAGGAAGCGCATTCAATGTGTTTCTCGTTCAACTTGAAACCTGATCTGTCTCCATACACCGTCGTCATGAAACTGGACGCCTCGGGAAAAATTGTTCGCACCTGGCTTCATGGAAAGTCTTCTCTCGCACATTGCTTCAATGAAGAGATGAGTCACAAGGCCTTATTTACCCCACCGCGAGCGCCGTTCTTCACTTCCTTCGCGCTATCTTGGCCACCTTGATTATTCATTCAAGCGGGTCGCTCTAAAGCGCGCCCCTTATTTCAAACATTGCATATCTGCTCAGGATCGGCCAACGGACATCCACATATGACGCCGTAACTGACCGCTCATGGAAGAAATTGACCGCTTGGTCGTTGGCAGGAAATCGGCCATTGCGGTCTGTCATCTCCTGCCGAAACCGGACGCTCGGTAATGACTGCTTCTTAGAATGTTGAAGTGGCGCCGACGTGTGGAATAACGTCTATGCTGAATTGATTCCCTTCTGGAGGGTGGAAACATGAGACCGACGACTCGATTCCTGCTGCTATGCACCTGCATTTTCACCCAGCAGTTCATCTACCCCGCTGCGGCTTCCGCTGCACCGAGCGCCGAAATGATGGCCAACACCTGCGCCATGTGCCACGGCACGGATGGCAAGGCCGTGGGCAAAATGGAGGAACTCTATGGCAAGCCGGCCAACAAGATTGCGGATGAACTGTTCGAATTCAAGCAGGAGAACAAAGGGCGGGTCATGGCGCCTCTCATGAAGGCGTACACGGACGAGCAAATTCGCATGATCGCGAAGTATTTCGAATCTTTGCCCTCGAAGAAAAGGTAGGTAACCCATGGAACGAAACTTCACCCGCAGGGATTTCCTGTCAATGGCCGCCGCTGGGGCCGTCGTTTCCCTTGGCGGCTTCGGCAGGGCATTCGCCCAATCCGGCCAGGACAAGCGCGTGGTCGTAATTGGCGGCGGCTTTGCGGGAGCGACCTGCGCAAAATACCTGCGCCGTGCCGACTCCGCCATCCAGGTCACACTGATCGAGCGGCAGCGCAACTACGTCACGCCCCCATCCAGCAACCTTGTCGTGACCGGCCTGCAGCCCTTGAGCGCCATCACCCTCGGCTATGACAAACTGCACCTGAACCACGGCGTCAAGGTGGTGTATGGCAACGCGATGTCCATCGATCCAGCTGGAAGAAATGTCGCACTGGAAAGCGGGGAAATCCTGTCCTATGACCGGCTGGTGGTCGCGCCGGGTATCGACTTCAAATACGCTGCCCTGGAGGGTTACAGCGAACAGGCTGCAATCATCATGCCCCACGCCTGGAAAGCCGGGCCGCAGACCGAACTGCTGCGCCGCCAACTGGAGCAGATGCCCAACGGCGGGACCGTGATCATCACCGTGCCACCCGCGCCCTTCCGATGCCCACCCGGACCGTACGAACGCGCCAGCCTCATTGCCCATTACCTCAAGCGAAACAAGCCGAAGTCGAAGATGCTCATACTCGACGCGAACGACAGCTTCGCCGCCCAGGAAGGATTCATGGAAGCCTGGCAGGCGCTTTATCCGGGCATGATCGAATGGGTGCCCGGCTCGAAAGGCGGCGGGGCGACCCAAGTAGACGCCAGGAGCCTGACCGTCTTCACCAGAACTGGACAGCACCGGGGCAATGTGGTCAACGTGATCCCACCGCAAAAAGCCGGCGACTTCGCCGACAAGGCCGGGTTGTCAGATGAAACGGGCTGGTGCCCGGTCGATGCGGGCAGCTTCGAATCCACTCGCCAGAAGGGCATCCATGTGATCGGCGACAGCTCGATAGCCGGGAAGCTGCCCAAATCGGCCGCAGCCGCCAATTCCGAAGCCAAGGTCTGCGCCATCGCCATCGCCAGCCTGCTGGCCGGACGTCCGGTGGGTGATCCTTCCTTCGTCAACGCCTGCTACGCCCTGGTCAGCCCGACCTACGGCCTTTCCATCGCGGGCGTCTATGGGCGGACTGCCGGTGGCATCGCCCCGTTGCCCGGAGCTCTCGGCATGAGTCCATTGAAGCAATCCGCCAAGTATCGGGCCAAGGAAGCGCAAGACGCGAACGGCTGGTATCAGAACATCGTGGCCGACTCGTTTACCTGAGCCCCCCGCCTTCGAGGTGCCATTTCAGCCGCCGGTATCCCGCTCAGGCCAGGCATGGTTAGCGTGGTGAGACATTCATCAGTGAGCCGGCCCGCATGCTGACGATTGCCCACCTGCAACTTTCATTTGGCATCAGACAGTTTCCGAAACAGGCGCGAAAAATGATTTGCCAAAATCAAGTTGCAAAATTGGAACGGAGATCGACCTTATGCAATAAGGCCTTTGCCTGCGTTATTGATTCTTTGCAAGCTGACTTGGCAGGTTGCTCTGGCGCCTACACTAAATGAAGGAATGGACGTTGTCTGGATGTTGTGACGCACAACGGCATTGTTAAAGATTAAGCAGAGCGTGCGGCTAGCGCTTCAGGTGCTGCCGCGTCGCCCAGGTGCTCGTGGTCGGACAGGTCCATCACCGCCTCGTTGCTCTTTTCCCATTGGGCGCGCTCGACGTCGGTCGCCCGCGGCGAGAACAAGCCGGTGACCGCGTAGAACATGCCGATCAAGGGCGAGGTCCAGCAGGCAAAGGCCAGCGGGATGTACAGCAGGTTCTGCAGATTGCCTTCCATGATGCCCAGGCCCAGCGCGCTAATCACGAACGCGCCGCCGGCGTTCCAGGGGATCAGCGGGCTCATCAGCGTGCCGCCCTCCTCCACCGCGCGACTCAGGTTGAGCGTCGAATAGCCCATCCCGCGGTACAGCGGCGAGTACATGCGCCCGGGCAACGCAATCGAGATGTATGGGTCGCCGGCCACCAGGTTGGTCGCGAACGCCGTGCCGATCGCCGAACTCTGCACCGCGCCAAAACTTTTCACGCGCGACACGATGCTCTGGATGATGGATTCGAGGCAGCCGGCGCGCTCAAGCGCACCGCCGAAGCCCAGCGCAATCAGCATCAGCGAGATGGTCCACATCATCGACTGGATGCCGCCGGCGTTGAGCAGTTTGTCGATGATGTCGACGCCGGTGTCGATCGCGTAGCCCGACTGCGCATAACTGAAGACATCGTGCAGCCCGACGCCCTGATAAAAAATCGCCACCAGCGCACCCGCCAGCACGCCCGAGAACAGCGCCGGCAGCGGCGCAATGCGGCTCAGCGCCAGCGTGATCACCAGCACCGCCGGTAGCAGCGGAATCCAGCCGAGCTCGAAACGAGACGCCAGGCCCTGGGTGATCGCCTCGACCGCGCCCAATGAAGTATGTGCCGGTTCAATCACGTAGTAGCCGGCCACCAGGTAAGCCACCAGCGCGATCAGCATCGCCGGAATGGTGGTCGGCAACATGTTCTTGATGTGGTCAAAAACGTTGACGCCGGTGACCGCCGGCGCCAGGTTGGTGGTGTCCGACAGCGGCGAAATCTTGTCGCCGAAGAATGCGCCCGAGACCACCGCGCCGGCGGTCCAGTACACCGGAATACCGAATCCGGCGCCGATCCCCATCAGCGCGAGGCCGACGGTGCCCACTGTCCCCCAGCTGGTGCCCAGCGACAACGAGACCACGGCGCACAGCCCCATCGCCGCGGCCAGGAAAATCGACGGATTCAGCAGCTTGAGCCCATAGTAGATCAGTGTCGGCACGGTGCCCGAGGCGATCCAGACGCCGATGATCATGCCGACGATGATCAGCACCGACAGTGACGGCAGCGAGACATGGATCACATGGAACACGCCCTCGCGGATGTCGGGCCATTTCTGGCCCCGCAGCACGCCCAGCAGGCTCGTGATCGCCAGCCCGAGGCCTTCCACGCGGCGAGCATGATGATGAGATCGTATTTTCCTTGCTTCTGCTGTAGTTCTTTAAGCTGAATGTCGCGCATATC
>JBBQDI010000056.1:0-8101 GCA_038319505.1 Burkholderiales bacterium | reverse complement strand
GTCATGCGGCGGTTCGACATTCGCTGCAGACCGGACATGAACTGCCTGATGGGAGACAGGCCCCTGGTTTGCTTGCCTGCGGTGCGGCATGCACCCTGAGGGTGCATGATTTTCACGATGCCGCCATGATTTTCACGTTCTATCATGTAGTTACCGTTGGCACGATAACTGCGCCAATCAGCAAGTCATCCCTAAGGAGAAAAGCATGGAATTCGGAATTGTGGGTCTCGGGCGCATGGGCGGCAATATGGCGCGTCGGCTTGGTCGCAAGGGAATCAGGATCGCAGTGCACAACCGTAGCCACGACGTTAGCGAAGCCATCGCAGCGGAAACTGGCCATCAGGCCTGCGCCACCTATCAGGATATGGTGGCCGCGTTGCAGGCGCCGCGCGTTGTCTGGTTGATGCTGCCCGCAGGCGAAGCCACCGAAACCGCACTGGATACGCTCATCCCGTTGCTCGCGCCGGGTGATTTGATCGTCGATGGCGCCAATGCCTATTACAAGGACGATGAGCGCCGCGCCATCAAGCTGGCCGCGCAGCAGATCGAGTTTGCCGATGCCGGGGTGTCGGGTGGCGTGTGGGGGCTGGATAACGGCTACTGCATCATGTTTGGCGGCAGTGATGCGACCGCCGCGCGCCTCAAGCCCTACATGGAAGCGCTCGCCCCCACCCCCACCACCGGCTGGCTGCACACCGGTCCGGTCGGCTCCGGCCACTTCGTCAAGATGGTTCACAACGGCATCGAGTACGGCATGATGCAGGCGTTTGCCGAAGGCTTTGCGCTGATGAAAAACAAGCCGGGATTCGACCTCGACAACGCTGCAATTGCGGAACTGTGGAAGCACGGCAGCGTGGTGCGTTCGTGGCTGCTGGACCTGTCGGCTGACTTTTTGGCGCAGGATCAGACGCTGGAATCCATCGAGCCGTTCGTCTCCGATTCGGGCGAGGGCCGCTGGACCGTTCTGGAATCGGTGGAGCAGGGCATTCCCACGCCGGTGATGACGCTGTCCTTGATGATGCGTTTCGCCACCCAGGGCAAGAACGATTACGCCGCGAAAATGCTCGCCAAGATGCGCCAGGGCTTTGGTGGTCACGCCATCAAAGGAAGTTGATATGAATCTCGCGAAGAATGTGCCGTCCGATAGTCTGCCCTGTTCGTTCGTGATTTTCGGCGCCACCGGCAACCTCGCATCGAACAAGCTTCTGCCCGCGCTTTATCATCTGGAGGTGGCCGCGCGTCTGTCCGAGTCGCTTTCGTTTATTGCGTTCGCGCGCCGTGACTGGACAACGGAAGTCTGGCGCGAACATATGCGCGAAGTCCTCAGGGACAAGGTCAAGGGGTCGCTCGATACGCCGGTGTTCGAACGTTTTGTCAAACGCTTCAGCTATTTGCGCGGCGATCTCAATGACGTCGAATCGTTTCAGGCGCTTGCCAACAGCCTGCCGCCCGAGGTGGCGTGTTCGAGCACGGTGTATTACCTGGCGATCAAGCCGACCGATTTTGGCGCGGTGATCCAGAACCTGGAAACGGTCGGCCTAAACAAGCCGCGCGGCATGCACCGGGTGGTGATCGAAAAGCCCTTCGGCGAGGATATCGAATCGGCGCAGATGCTCAACCGCCTGTTGCACCAGCATTTCGACGAGGAGCAGGTGTATCGCATTGATCACTTTCTCGGCAAGGAAACGGTGCAGAACCTGCTGGTGTTCCGCTTTGCCAATACGCTGATCGAGCCCCTGTGGAATCGAAACTTCATCGACCATGTGCAGATCACCGTGGCCGAGTCGATCGGCATCGAGAAGCGTGCCGACTATTACGATCAAGCGGGCGCACTCAGGGACATGTTGCAAAACCACCTGATGCAACTGCTCACCGTTGTTGCCATGGAGCCGCCGCCTGCACTGGAAGCCGATGCGCTGCGCGATGAGAAAGTCAAGGTGCTGCGTTCGATCCGGCCGATTTCGAAAAATGCCGTGCGCGCCCACGCCGTGCGCGCGCAATATGCGCGGGGCAGCATCGACGGCCAGTCAGTCATGGGCTATCAGCAGGAAGACAATGTCGAGCCCAATTCCATCACCGAAACCTTTGTTGCCGCCAAGTTCTACATCGACAACTGGCGCTGGCGCGGTGTGCCGTTTTACCTGCGCACCGGCAAACGACTCGCCAATCAGACGTCGATGATCGCGATTCGATTCCGTCATCCGCCGCAGCAGCTGTTCCGCGAAACGCCGCTCGAAACGATCGACCCCAACTGGATCCTGCTGTCGATCCAGCCGGAAGAATCGATGCGCATGGAAATCCACGTCAAGCAGCCCGGCCTCGACATGGATACGCGCCTGATGCAGATGAATGCCAGCTTCCTGAAGACCGATGAACAAACACTCGACGCCTACGAGACGTTGCTGCTCGATGTGATCGAAGGCGACCGCTCGCTGTTCATCCGTTTCGATGAAGTCGAATGGGCGTGGCGGGTCGTCGATCCCATCCTCAAGCACTGGGCGGTTGAGCGCGAATACATTCCCACCTACCCCGCGGGCAGTTGGGGGCCGGCAGACGTCAACCGCCTGTTCGACAGCGATGACCAGGACTGGCGCAACGAACTGTGATGCTGCCCGAATTCCGCTCGTTTCCAGACGCCGACACGCTGGTGGAACACCTGGCCGACGCGCTGTGCGAAGCGGCTGATGCAGCCATCGCGGCGCGCGGGGCATTTCATCTGGTACTGGCGGGCGGTAGCACGCCCGCAGTCCTGTATCGGACGTTGGCTCACCGGCACGCGGGCGACGAGCGCTGGCATGTCTGGTATGGCGACGAGCGCTGCGTGCCGGTGGACCATCCCGAGCGCAACAGCGTCATGGCTGAGGCCGCCTGGTTGTCGGCTTCGCGCATTCCTCCGGAAAACCGTCGCCCCATGCCGGCCGAACGCGGCCCGCACGAAACCGCAGTTCACTACGCCGACTGGCTGGACGGTGTGGCGGATTTCGATGTGGTGCTGCTGGGCATGGGCGAGGATGGCCACACCGCCAGCCTGTTTCCCAAACATGATTGGGGCGAGTCGCCCGACAGCGCGGACGTGCTGGCGGTGTATGGCGCGCCGAAACCGCCACCCGAACGGGTCAGCCTATCGGCCGCGCGGTTGAATCGCAGTCAGTGCGTGTGGTTTGTCATCACGGGTGCGGGCAAGCGCGAGGCGCTGCAGCGCTGGAAGCAGGGCGAGGCGCTGCCGATCGCCGTCGTGCACGGCAAGCAGCAAACCGTCGCCTGGGTGGATGCCACGGCGTGGCCGGCAGATCAGTAATTACGCGTCTTCGTCGGTTTTCTGGGGTGCTGCTTTTTTGGGCTTTGCCGCCGCGGCCGCCAGCATCGTCTGCCGCGTGGCCGGCGTTTCCAGGCTGATGCGGCCGAGCGTGCCACTGCGGTAATCGGTCAGCAGAATCATCGCCGCCTTTTCCAGATCGAGTTCGCCGCCGCGGCCTTTGAGAATGCAACCCCGTTTTTTGGCCACCGCTTCCAGCACCCCGGTTGCATCCAGCCCTTCCAGCGAAAACTTGTAGCGCGCCTTGATCAGGGCCGGGTAGCGCTCCAGCAGTATCCCTGCCAGAAACACCGCCACTTCCTCATCGATCACCGCATTGCGCCCGATCGCGTGGCTCGCCGCCAGCATGAAGCCGTCAGCATCGTGCTCGATCTTCGGCCACGTCATCCCCGGCGTGTCGACCAGCATCAGGCGCGGCGAGATGTTAATGCGCTGCTGCGACTTGGTCACCGCCGGCTCGTCACCCACCGCCGCCACCCGGCGTTTCACCCAGGTGTTCATCAGCGTCGATTTGCCGACGTTGGGAATGCCCATGATCATCAGCCGCAACGGCTTGAACGTATCGTCGCGGTGCGGCGCCAGCTTCTGCGCCAGCGCCGGCAGCTTGGCCACATCGCTGGCTTTCTTGGCGGAAATCGCCACCGCCAACACCCCCGGCTGCTTGTTGAAATAGTCCAGCCAGGCGCGCGTCGCCTCCGGGTCGGCCAGGTCGGCCTTGTTCAGCAGCTTGAGGCAGGAACGCTGACGATGCAGGCGCAACTCGTGGATCATCGGGTTGCTGCCCGCTTCCGGCAGTCGCGCGTCCAGCACCTCGACTACCACGTCGATCATCGCCATCGTCTCTGCGGCTTTCTTGCGCGCGGTGGTCATGTGACCGGGGAACCACTGGATAGGCATGATGGACTTTATAGGCGGGGGGAGGGGATTATCACACCAGTTCGGTTTTAACCGGCACCACCCCCGCTGCCCACGCCGTGCGCTGCCTGCAACACCAGCGCGTCAAAATCTTCCGCTTTCATCAACCCACGCTCGGCGACAATGTCGCGCACCGGGCGGCCGGATTTTTCCGATTCCTTGGCGACTTCGGCGGCCTGGTTGTAGCCGATCTGCGTGTTGAGCAGGGTGGCGAGGGCGACGCTCTGGTGGATGAAGAAGGCGCAGCGTTCTCGGTTGACGACGATGCCTTTTAGGTTTTTTTCGGTGGCGGCGTTCATCGCGTTGGTCAGCCAGTCCATGGCGTCGAACAGCGCGCTGCCCAGGGCCGGCATCATCACGTTGAGTTCCATCTGCCCGGCCTGCACCATGTAGGCCACAGCGGCGTCCTGCCCCAGCACCTGGAAGCAGACCTGGTTGAGCATCTCGAACATCACCGGGTTGACCTTGCCCGGCATGATGCTGGAACCCGGCTGCACCGGCGGTAACTGGATTTCGCCCAGGCCGGTGCGCGGACCAGACGCGAGCAGGCGCAGGTCGTTGGAGATGCGGGTGAGTTCCAGCGCGAGGTTGCGGATTTCGCCCGATAGTCGTGCGAGATCGTTCATCGACTGCATCTGCGCAACCAGCTGGCCGACGCGGATCGGTTCGCCGGTGAGGTTGGCGAGCTCGGCTGCGGCGCGCGCCGGGTAGTCGGGCGAGGTGTTAAGGCCGGTGCCGGCAGCAGACCCGCCAAGGCCGATTTCGCACAGTGCGGGGCGCACTGCATCGAGCGCGGCTTCGCAGCGGGCAAGCGTCCACGCGTAGCCGGCGAATTCCTGGCCCATGGTGGTGGGCACCGCGTCCTGCAAGTGGGTTCGACCGGATTTGACGGTGTCCTTTTCGCGCTCGGCCAGGCGGGTGAATTCATCGGTCATGGCGTGCACGGCAGCGGTCAGGCGCGGCAGCTTGGCCAGCACCGCAAGGCGGATCGCGGTGGGGATGGTATCGTTGGTCGACTGTCCCATGTTGACGTCGTCGTTGGGGTTGACCGGCGTGTAGGCGCCTTTTTCACCACCCAGCGCCACGTTGGCGAGGTTGGCGATGACTTCGTTGCTGTTCATGTTGTGGCTGGTGCCTGCGCCGGCCTGAAAGCGGTCAACCACGAATTGATCGATATACTCGCCGGCGAGGATTTTTTCGCAGGCGGCAGCGATGGCGTCGCGCTTTTGCTCGGGCAGCCAGCCGGGCTGGCAGTTGGCGTGGGCGGCGGCAAGCTTGATGCGAACGTGGGCTAGTACGAAATCTTTATCCGGGCGGCGTCCGGAAATGGGAAAATTTACGATTGCGCGTGCAGTTTGTGCGCCATACCAGGCATCCTGGGGAACCTGGACCTCGCCAAGCGAGTCTTTCTCGGTACGCAATTCATTCATGATGGGACAACCAATGCAGACGTTACACAGAAGTCGATTTTATCCGATGTGGCTGGCCGGGCTCTTTCTGGCGTTGATGGCGCTGACATTGATGGTGACGGGCGTGCAGGCCGCAGACTTCAAGGTAACCGATACCACCGGCAAGACCCATACGCTGTCGGGCTACAAGGGCAAATGGGTGCTGGTGAACTACTGGGCCACCTGGTGCCCGCCCTGTCTGGAAGAAATTCCCGATCTGATCGAATTGCACGAGAACAAGAAAAACAACCTGGTGGTTATCGGGGTCGCCATGGATTATCGCGATCCCAAACAGGTGACCGATTTTGCCGAGGGCTTGCTGGTGACGTACCCCATTGTGCTGGGCAACGCGAAAGTGACCAACCAGATTGGGCCGGTGCAAGGCTTGCCGACCACTTATCTGTACAATCCGGAAGGTAAAATGGTCGCCCAGCAAGTCGGGGCAATTACCCGCAAAGTCGTGGAAAGCTTTATCGCCAGCAAAGATGTTCGCGCCAACAAATAAGACCCGTCTTCACCATCAGGAGATCACATGCGTCAGTTGCTTTTAGCGTTTGTTCTGTTGTTCGCTTCGCCCGCATGGGCTGAATCGCGCGACCCCGCAAGCAATTTCTTTCAGCCCAAATTCGGTGACTTGCAGGCCGATCTGCAGGAGGCCAAAAAACAGGGCAAGAAGGGCATCTTTCTGTTTTTTGAACAGGATGCCTGCCCGTTTTGCGAACGCATGAAAACCACCATCCTCAGTCAGCCAGACGTCCAGGCAGCTTACCGGGCAAATTTTCTGTTGTATCCGATTGACGTCAACGGCGATACCGAGTTAACCGATTTCCAGGGCAAGCGCACCACCGAAAAGGAATTTGCATTCGGCCATCGCGTGCGTGCAACGCCCACCATGCTGTTCTTTGACCTGGACGGAAAACTGGTCACGCGCTATACCGGCCCCACCAAGAACAAGGACGAGTTTCTGCTGCTCGGCAAATTTGTGTCCGAGGCGTCATACGCAACCCAGGCCTTCACTGCGTACAAACAAGGAAAATGAGGCGCCTGGCCTGGTTTGCGCTGCTGGCGTGTTCGCTGTCCCCATGGGCGATGGCGGAGCCGCTGACGCTGGAGGAGGCGCTGGCGAGTGTGGTCATCGCCCATCCTGACCGGCGCGTAGCGGAAAGTGATCTGGCGCTGGCGCGTGCGGACCGTGAGCAGGCGTCAAGTCGTCAGGATTTCAGCCTTTTTATCGATGGCAGCCTGCGCACAGGACGCCGCCCGGACGACGACTGGAAACCAGACAATATTGGCCGCATCGTCGCGCGCAAACCTCTGTTGGATTTTGGGCGTAGCAGCCAGGCCATCGATGCTGCGGATCAGGAGATCGCGGCACGCCAGGCAGCGCTTTTCAATATTGAGAACTTGCGTCGTATTGACATCATGACGCGTTATTTCGACGTCCTGCTGGCTGATATGCAATACGCAGCAGACAATGAATTTCTTGCGGTTTCCTATGTGGAGTGGGACAAGGCAAAGAGCCGCTTCGAGTTGGGGCAGATCAGCAAGCCGGACCTGCTCAGGCTGGATGCTACCTTCCAGGATGTACGCGAACGGCGCAACGCCGGTTTGCAACGCGCGCGCATGACGCGGCAAAAACTTGCCAACGCGATGAATCAACCGGGCAAGCTGCCCACCGAGTTGGCAGATCCCGCTTTGAAGGACAATGCCCGTCCGGTCCCCGATTACGATGTGCTCCTGCCTTGGGTCATGGCGAAGAACCTGCGCGTGCAAACCTTGCAGGCGCAGATCGCGGCATCGGATGCGCGCGTTGCGGCGATTCGAGCAGACCGCAATCCGACGCTGGACGCCGAGGTGGTCGGCGGCGCCTACAGTCGTGAATCGGTCACGCGCGATCAGGTCAGCGCCGGGCTGGTATTCAGTATTCCCCTGTATCAGGGCGCACGCGTGGACGCACGCGTGGCACGCGAGTTGGCTCAAAAAGAGCGTATTGCGGCTGAACTTGAAAAGCTCAAATTCGATTTGTCCGATACTCTGCTTGCCACGCTGCAGGAAATTGAATTGCTTCGTGGCAGCAGTCGTGGCGCGGCCGACAAGCAGATGGAATACCGGGACTCGGCGCTTGAGCGGGCGCGCGCGGAATATGAGCTTGAACTTAAAACCAATCTGGGCGCCAGCATGGCTGAAATTCAAATAGCGCAGCTGCGCCGCAAGCAGATTGAGTACCGACTTGCGCTGGCATTGGCGCGACTAGATGCATTGTCTGGCGGCAGCCTGCCGCCTGTTGAGGGAGCACAAAAATGAAGCAGAGTGTGTTGGTGCTGGCATTGGCCGGATGGGGTGCGCTGGCCGCGACTCCGTTGTGGGCCGCAGACAAGATCGAACTGACTACCCGCGTATCCGGGGTCGTGGATCAGGTGCT
>JBBQDI010000055.1:0-8137 GCA_038319505.1 Burkholderiales bacterium | reverse complement strand
GGCGCTGGGCACGGAAAGCACGCGCCGCTTCGGCATTCTCCGCCAGGTGCACGTCATATCCTTCATCAGTCAGGATTTCCGACAACAACTCACGAATGCCCACTTCGTCATCCACGACGAGAATATGCCCGCTCACGTGCTCCCCCCGGCTGCCATGAAAATAGGCAGTGAGATACGAATCGCCGCACCGCCCGATTTGAGGTTTTCGATCTGGATTTTTCCCTGATGTTCGTCCACAATTTTTTTGACGATCGCCAAGCCCAGGCCCGTTCCTTTGGCCTTGGTGGTTGCATAGGGCTCGAACAGCCGTGTCATGAGGTGCTCCGGAAATCCGGCTCCATTGTCTGTTACGGTCAAACAAACTGCATTGTGGCTGAGGCGAAGGCGCGTGCTGACCTCGACCCTTGGCGAGGGATGGCCCACCAGTGCGTCTTGCGCATTTTGCAACAGATTATGTATCACCTGACGCAATAATGTGGAGTCTCCTGCAATGCGCGGCAAATCGGCATCAAGTTGCAACTCCAAACCAAGTGTCTTGCCGTCATACAGCGCCAGCACTTCGTGCACCAGCGCGTTGAGATCAAGCGCCTCGAGCTTGGCACGCGGCATTCGCGCGTAATCAGCAAACGCATCGACCATGCTTTTCATGGCGGCAACCTGATTGACGATGGTTTGCGTGGCGCGCCCAAGGAATTCGGCATCGGCCGGCTGAAGACGGCCGCCAAGCTTGCTGGCGATACGCTCGGCCGACAACTGGATGGGGGTAAGCGGGTTCTTGATCTCGTGCGCCAGCCTGCGTGCCACTTCACTCCATGCTGCATTGCGCTCGGCGTCAATCAGCTTGGTCACGTCATCGAACACTAGCACATAGCCACGCTCAACCCCTTGCGGCAGGCGGGTGCCACGCAGCAGAAGCGATTGATTACCGCCCTGGCCGGCGTAAACGATTTGTTCCTGCCATTCGCCTTCGTACTCTCCAAAGCGGGTAGCAATTGTCATCCCAAAAGCATGCAGGGCTTCTCCTGGTTGGCCCAATTCGGTCAACCGCTGCGCGTCCAGCGCGGCCGTCGTCTCGCCCAGGATCTGCGCGGCGGCGCTGTTCATCGTGCGCACGCGCAACCCATCGTCCAACACTACAACGCCGGACGACAGGTTGGCCAACACCCGCTCCAGAAAAGCCTTGGCCTGCTCCGTTTCCTGATGGGTGAGTGCGACCTGTTCACGGGCATCTGATAACTGGCGTGTCATCCGGTTAAACGACTGGATCAGCACGCCCAGTTCGTCACGGCTCTTCACCGACGGCATCTGCGAAAAATCGCCTTTGGCCACCGCCCGAGTACCTCGCGCGAGCGTGCGCAGGGGCGCCCCGAGCCGCTCTGACAACAGGTAAGCGATCACGAAAGTCATCAACAAGGCCAGCATCAAGGTCAGGGTGAGCGCCACACCGTAGATGCGCTTCAGGCTCAGTCGAGAAACCGAAATCTGCTGGTATTCCTGGTACGCCAGCTGCACTGCCTGCGCGTCGTGCGCAAGACTGGTCGGCACCGGCTGCACCAGTTGCAACACGCGCGTCTCGGCTGTCAAAACGTTGCTGTATACCGGCACGATCACATGCATGATCAGTCCGCGTTCGGGCACTTCCTCAATGCGGCTGTAGGGCTGTTGCTGCCGAACCTGCCACAATACGCTGCGTTCGGGCATCACCGGCAGCAGGCTGCCGAGCTCGCTGCCAACGTGGGCGATCACACCGCCGCGTTCGTCAAACAGGGTCAATTCCTGCACCGCACTTTGCTCGCGTAATGTGGACAAACTGGTAATGGCGGAACCCAGGCCTTCGCCTGACAGCGACAGCGACATGCGCTGGGCTTTTTTATTCAGCTCTCGCAGCAGATCGTCGAGCGCAGCCTGACCAAGTTTGACGCCAGAGGCCAATGCATTGTCGACCCGCACATCAAACCAGGTTTCGATCGAGCGGTTCAGAAAGAATACTGATGCGCCATATACCACCAAACCAGGCAGCATGGCGACGACACCGAACATCAGCAGCAACTTGAGCGTGAGCTTGGCGCCGAAAACACCGCGCCGGATGCGTTTTTGCAGCCACCACAGGCGCCAACCCAACACGATCAACAGCGCCATGCCGAGCAAGCCGCCGCCAACAAACAAGCTTGGCAGCGTGTCTGAAAATGCGGCGCTGCCACCGCTTGCATAGAACAGTAGCGCCAGTAGCACGGCACCCATGATCAGGGCAGCAGCGATCAGCGTGCGCATCAGGGAACCGGTGGCGAGGCGGGGGCGGGGGCGGGGAGTGCGGCTGGCGCATCAAACGACCAGTCATACCAGGGCGTGGCCATTTCCCATTTGTCACCGCTCACCGCGCCGATGGATAACGGTTTCGGCAACTGGGTGGTGTCAAGCCGCAATCGCAGACGTGCATCGTAGTGATGCCCAGCCTTGAGGGCACCGCGCTCCATCACCTGCCATGCATCCACCCGCCCCAGCATGGCCAGCGCTTCGCTCAGGGTGGCGGTCGTCCGGGTGGTGTAGCCAATTTCAACCACATAGCGCCGCAGCAACAAATGGTAATAAATTCGCAGCTTGCGTACAGGCTCGGCGATTGTTTCGTCAAACCAGTAGCTGCGCGGGCGGGTCACTTCCAGCTCAATCAGGAAATACAGGTTGATGCCCTTGGTCAGCGCGTCTTCCAATGTGTTGTTGAGCACGAGGTTGATGTCCGCATCCAGCGCATAGCCTTGTTGCGTCATCTGGATGGTGGCCTGCTTGACGGTGCTCTTGTCGCCGGCAGGCGCGCCCCACGCACCGGTCAGCCAGACACCCAGCAACAGCCCGGCCAGCCAGCGAAAAACAGCATTATGTCTTGCGTAGCAAGGCATAGAAAAATCCATCATGCTCGGCATCGGGCAGCAGCGATCCATCGGACAACGGTTCAGGTAGCGGGCAACGTTCGGCGTCCTGTGCATGGCGCGCCAGAAACGCTCGCACTTGCCCATCGTTTTCATCACTGAATATCGAACAAGTAGCGTAAAGCAATGTACCACCGGGGGCCAGCAGCCGCCAGAGTGCTTCCAGCATCACGGCCTGCTGTGCGGCAAATTGTGCGAAGTCATCGGGGCGGCGCAGCCACTTGATATCGGGGTTGCGACGGACCACACCGGACGCGCTACACGGCACATCGGCCAGGATGCGGTCGAACAACCGGCCATCCCACCACGCATCGGGCTGCGCTGCATCGCCTGCAATCAAATTTGCGTTCAGGTGTAGCCGGTCGAGATTTTCCTGGACGCGGGCCAGCCGCGCGGCATCCACATCGAGCGCTATCAGCTCGACATCAGCGCGTTCCAGAATATGCCCGGTCTTGCCGCCAGGCGCCGCACAGGCATCCAGCACCCGTTCGCCGGGCTGTGCATCCAGCAAGCGCGCCGCCCATTGCGCACCGGAATCCTGCACCGACACCCAGCCCTGATCAAAGCCGGGAAGCGCATGCACCGGCACCGCCTTGTCGAGGGTCACGGCATCCGTCCCGGTTTGCCGCGCGGGCAGCCCGGCTTCGGTCAAAACCAGCAAATATTTCGCCGCATCACCCCATCGGGTGTTGACGCGCAGGGTGAACGGCGGATGCTGCAGGCTGGCTTCGAGAATGGCCTGCCAATGGGTCGGATGCTCGGCTTGCAGCTTCTCGATCCACCAATCGGGATGTGACCAGCGCGCGCGCGGCAGATCGTCCGCAAGTTTTTCCAGCTCGGGGCGGCGGCGCTGGAAATTGCGCAGCACCGCGTTGGCAAGCCCGCGACGCCACCCTTCACCTGCCGCAGTGACCGCGTTGTGCACCACGGCATGCGCAGGTGCCCGGGTATAGGCCAGTTGATACAGCGCCACCCGCAACAGCCAGCCCAATTGCGGATCCGTCAGCGGCCGCTCCAGCAATGCCTCCAGCCAGGCATCCAGACGGCCCAGCTGGCGCAAGCTGCCGTACACGATATCCTGCAAGGCACCGCGCTCGCCGGGCGTTTCAAGTTGCTGGACCCGGCGCGGCAACACCTGATGCAGCGCCGCGCCTTCAAGCACGTCTTCGAGCACACCGGCCGCCAGTTTTTGCAAATTACGCATACTGGAGCAAGCCTCGGTTTGATAGCTGTTTCATTCGATTTCGATCACGCCAATAAGCGGGGCATGATAACAGGGCACCCGCTTCAACTTGCACCCGGCACCCGTCGTTTGCGTAACCTCAGTGTCCGAAACGCATACCTGGCAACAAAGGCCGTCCGGCGAGAAAAGCCGCCGCCGTCATCCGTTTGCTGCCCGCCGGCTGAATTTCCAGCAAGGCTAGCGCGCCCTTGCCGCAGGCAACGACCAGATGATTCGCCTCAGCGCGCATCACGTCACCCGGGTTCAACGCCACCCCGTCTTGCGCGACGTCAGCACTTGGTGGATCGGCGTCCTGTCGGGACCCCGCGCCAGTGACCGCCTGCACCGTCCAGATTTTCAGCGGCGTCCCGTCCAACAGCGTCCATGCACCGGGCGCCGGGTTGTATGCGCGTACCGCGCGCGCAAGTATGTCTGCTGGCTGGCGCCAATCCAGCCGCGCCTCGTCTTTGCTGAGTTTGGCGGCGTACGTGGCCTGAGCCTCGTCCTGCGCCACCGGCACCAGCGCAGGGTAATTCGCCAGGGTGGTCACAATGGCGGTGGCACCGGCTGCGGCCAGGCTGTCATGCAGGCTGGCCGCAGTGTCAGTTTCATGGATCGGCAATACGGTTTTGGAAAGCATCGACCCGGTGTCGAGTCCGGCGTCCATCTGCATGATGGTGATGCCGGTTTCCGCATCGCCTGCCAGAATCGCGCGCTGGATCGGTGCCGCACCGCGCCAACGCGGTAACAGCGACGCGTGAATGTTGAGGCAGCCAAAGCGCGGCAGATCCAACACGGCTTGCGGCAGAATCAGTCCATACGCCGCGACCACCATGACGTCGGCATCCGCAGCGCGCAGTTCTGCCTGGGCTTCGGGTGTTTTCAATGTGTTGGGCTGATATACGGTCAGGCGCCGACCCAGTGCCGCCTGCTTGACCGCGCTGGGTGTAAGTTTCATGCCGCGTCCGGCAGGCCGGTCGGGCTGGGTCAGTACCAGGACAATGTCGTGCCCGGCATCGGCCAGGGCGTTGAGGGCGGCCGCAGCAAACGGCGGGGTGCCGGCAAAAACAATACGCACTGGGGCGAACTCAAAGCGATGCGCGCACAGGTGCGGCATCGGGGATGTGTTCACGTGCCTGTTTGGCCAGTTTAGCTTTGATCCGATTGCGTTTGAGATTGGACAGGTAATCGACAAAAACCTTGCCCATCAGGTGATCCATTTCATGCTGGATGCACACCGCCAGCAGACCGCTGGCATTGAGCTCAAAAGTTTTGCCTTCACGATCCAACGCGCGCGCGGTGACGTTCTCGGCCCGTTCGATTTTGTCGAAAATGCCTGGCACCGACAAGCAGCCTTCCTCACCTTCGACACGCCCCGACTGGGCAACGATTTCAGGGTTGATGAACACGCGTAAATCATCGTGGGTTTCGGAGATGTCGATGACGATCACGCGCTCGTGGACATTGATCTGGGTAGCCGCCAACCCGATGCCGGGCGCGGCGTACATGGTTTCGGCCATGTCGTCGATCAGTTTACGAATGCGCTCGTCCACCACAGCCACGGGCTTGGCAACCGTGTGCAGGCGTACATCGGGGTAGTGCAATATGTCGAGTTTGGCCATGATTGAATCGGCACGATAGCGTTAAAAGAAGTTCGCAAGGTCGATCGGGGCGAATCGGTCAATGATAATTAAAAACGTCATTTCCGGGTGCAATCCAACAAACCAAAACGGGTGAAATGCTGATTCTGTTGCGGAAGCATTCCTCAAACAAAATTTGGGCGCGACAATAAATGCTTTACGAATGAATGGGCTGGGCGCACACTTTGATGCCAAATCTGCATCCGGATGTGCCGTACCCTAAATATAATGCGGCAGATAGCCGTAAGCTAAGCGCACAGTATATTTCATCGCAAAATTAGACAAGGTCTAAATGGAGGGTTCCCCCGTGCGTCATCTCGTTGTTTCTCTTGCCCTGTTGTTGGTTACCACCCCGGTGCTGGCCGATACCCTTAAATTACAGGACAACGCGCCTGAAACGTATGTCGTGGTCAAAGGCGACACGTTGTGGGATATTTCTGGCCGCTTCCTGAAAGACCCGTGGCGCTGGCCGCAGATCTGGAACATGAACCGTGCAGAAATCAAGAATCCGCACTGGATTTATCCCGGCGACATGGTTGTGCTCGACCGCAGCGGGAAGGAACCGCGCCTGTCGCTGGTCAAGGGCGGAAACGACATGCAGACCGTCAAACTGTCACCTGGCGTGCGCGCAACGGATATGGATGGCGAGGCGATTACGGCCATTCCGATCCGCGTGATCCACCCGTTCCTGTCGCAACCGCGCGTTGTTCCCGAGGGCGCACTCGATGGCGCACCTTTCATTTTAGGAAGCAACGCCGAGCGCGTCGTGCTGGGCGCTGGGGATGATGCCTTCGCAACCGGTGGCAAGGCAGGGGTGACCCGTTGGAACGTACTGCGTCCGGGCAAGGCTTTGAAAGATCCGGAAACCGGCGAAGTATTGGGACATGAGGTCGAATACCTGGGTGATGCACGCACCCTGGTTGAAGGCGCCCCGCAAAAAATCCGCATCACCCAGTCGGCGCAGGAAATCCTGCCCAAGGACAAACTGGTGGAAGCGGACAACAGCACCACCTTCGAATACATTCCACACGCCCCGGATGCCAAAATCTCTGGCCGTATTATCTCTGCTTATGGCGGCCTGACGGACAGCGGCCGCTATCAAACCGTGGTCATCAACCGCGGTAGCCGTGATGGCCTGGAGCCTGGTCACGTGCTGTCGGTGTTCCGCGAAGGTCAGGCCGTTATGCTCACCCGCGACGAAAAAGACCGCATGACCTGGGTTAATGAAAAAGTCTCGGGCGTTCCCGATGGCGGCGCGTGGCTGTATAACGACGTGCGCTGCCTGAAGGAAAACAGCAAGGTAACCTACGACCAGACTGCCGATGTCCGCAACACCTTCCGCAGTACCTGCATCGGCAATACCAGCGACCGCGCCATCAAGCTGCCCGACGCCCGCAGTGGGCTGGTGATGGTCTATCGTGTGTATGACCGTGTGTCCTATGCGCTCATCATGCAGTCCGACGGTCCGGTGTATCTGCTCGACACGGTGAGAAACCCCTGAGCGATACGCTCCCGACAAAGGTCAGTGTGCTTGACTCCTGGTTGCGCCTGGGCCTGATCCCAGGCGTTGGCAACACCAGTCTGATTCGCCTGTTAACGGCCTTCGGTTCTCCGGAGGCCGTTTTGGCATCCAGCCGCAGCGCATTGGCGGCGCATCTCTCTAAAGCCCAGTGCGATGCACTGCTGGCCGAACCGGAAACCGCGTTACTCGACGCCGCCCATGTCTGGCTTGACCAGCCAGGCAACAGCCTGATGACGCTGGCCGATGCTGACTACCCACGGTCCCTGCTCGAAATTGCCGATCCACCCGCCATGCTGTATTGCAAAGGGCAGCGCGCATTGCTGAGCCAGCCAGCCCTCGGCATTGTCGGCAGCCGCAATGCCACCCCACAGGGCGTGCGCGACGCCGAGGCCTTTGCTCACGCATTGTCCGACGCCGGGCTCACCATCGTCAGCGGACTGGCGCTCGGGATTGACGCTGCCGCGCATCGTGGCGGACTGGCCGGAGCGGGTTCGAGCATTGCCGTAATCGGCACCGGGCTCGACCGCATTTATCCCGCCCGCAACAAGGCGCTGGCGCATCAACTGGCCGAAAACGGTCTGATCGTGTCGGAGTTTCCGCTCGGTACGCTGCCGTTGCCCGGTCACTTTCCACGCCGCAACCGGCTTATCAGCGGTTTGAGCCGGGGCGTGCTGGTGGTGGAAGCCGCGCCGGACAGCGGCTCGCTGATTACCGCCCGCGTGGCCACCGAACAGGGACGGGAAGTGTTCGCCATCCCGGGCTCGATCCATTCCCCGCTTTCACGTGGCTGCCATTATTTGATCAAGCAGGGTGCCAAACTGGTCGAATC
>JBBQDI010000054.1:0-8160 GCA_038319505.1 Burkholderiales bacterium | reverse complement strand
AGGATTTGCGCACTCCAAACAATACGGAGATACATAATAAAAATCGCATATAGCGATGTTTTGCATTCAATTGTTTCAGTCCATTATAAATATCAAGGAGACGACAAATGAGCAAAAAAGACAGTCCCGAGCAAACCCCCGCTTCCACCATTTCATCAAGACGCAAATTCCTAACCGCGGCCGGCGCTACGGCTGCAGGTGCTGCGACAATGGGTTTCCCATCCATTGCCAAGGCCGCCGGGCCCGTCACATTGCGCTTTCAGAGCACGTGGCCGGCGAAGGATATTTTCCACGAGTACGCGCTCGATTTCGCGTCCAAAGTCAACGACATGTCGGGTGGCGATCTCAAGATCGATGTGTTGCCTGCGGGTGCCGTGGTGAAGGCATTCGACCTGCTGGATGCAGTGAGCAAAGGCACGCTGGATGGCGGACACGGGGTGATCGCCTACTGGTACGGCAAGAACTCTGC
The DNA here is from genome assembly GCA_038319505.1 of Burkholderiales bacterium. GTDB lineage: Bacteria > Pseudomonadota > Gammaproteobacteria > Burkholderiales > Thiobacillaceae > Thiobacillus. The sequence goes on along the minus strand of JBBQDI010000054.1, from coordinate 7,691 downwards.
GGTGGCGCTGTGGGGCTCGGGCCCGGCTTTTGGCATGGACGCGAACATGGTGCTGGCCTGGCACTATTACGGTGGCGGCAAGGAAATACTCGATGAAATCTACAAGGGCATGAACATGGATGTGGTGTCGATGCTCTATGGCCCGATGCCGACCCAACCGCTGGGCTGGTTCAAGAAACCGGTGAGCAAAGTCAGCGACCTCAAGGGCCTGAAGTATCGGACCGTTGGCCTGGCGGTGGAAATCTTCAAGGAATTGGGCGTTGCAGTGAACCCGATGCCGGGCGGTGAAATCGTGCCGGCACTGGACCGCGGACTGCTCGATGCGGCCGAATTCAATAATGCGAGTTCCGACCGTCTGCTGGGTTTCCCGGATGTCACCAAGGTGTGCATGCTGCAAAGCTTCCACCAGCCGAGCGAGCAGTTCGAGATCCTGTTCAACAAGAAAAAATACGATGGGCTGCCGGCTGATATGAAGGCGATCATCAAGTACGCGGTGCAGGCGGCTTCCTCCGACATGTCGTGGAAAGCCATCGATCGCTATTCAACCGATTACCTGGAAATGTCAGCCAAGCAGGGCGTCAAGTTCTACAAGACGCCGGATGCCATTCTGCGTGCCGAGCTGGATGCGTGGGACAAGGTGATTGCCGCCAAGAGCGCCGAGAATCCTTCGTTCAAGAAGGTGCTGGAATCGATGCGCAAATTCGCAGCCCGATCTGCGCGCTGGCAAAACGATACCAATGTCGACTACAAGATGGCGTACAACCACTTCTTCGCAGGCAAGCGTAAGGGTTGATTCTCCAAATGAACCGCCGGCCCTGAGCCGGCGGTTTTTTGTCCAGGCCATTTCTCATGCAGAAGCTGTTACTTGCTGTCGACCGGCTGACGACTTTCGTCGGACGCTTTTTTTCCTGGGCCATTGTGGGGCTGACCCTGCTCGTCGCCTGGGAAGTGTTCTCCCGCTACATCCTGAATCATCCCCATGCCTGGGCGCTTGATGTCCAGATCATGTTCTACGGCACCCTGTTCATGATGGCCGGCGCCTACACCCTCGCCCACCAGGGACATGTGCGCGGCGACGTTCTCTATGGATCGTGCAGTCCACGCATCCAGGCCAGCATCGATCTGCTGTTGTATGTCGTTTTCTTTCTGCCCGGCGTGTTTGCGCTGACCTATGCCGGCTGGATATATGCCGGTGAATCGTTCGGCATTCGGGAAAACACGTTCAGTCCGGACCCGCTGCCGCTCTACCCTTTCAAGTTCGTGATTCCCATTGCCGGTTTCCTGTTGCTGTTGCAAGGCTTGGTGGAGATCCTGCGCTGCGTGGTCTGCCTGCGCCAGGGCAGCTGGCCCGAGCGGATGAAGGACGTGGAGGAAATCGACATCGAAGAACTCAAGGCCATGGTCGGGGACGCTGACGAAGCGGGCGAAGTTCGGCCATGAAGAAGGAACTCATTTTCGGCTTGACTCTGATGGCCCTCATCCTGCTGGGCATTGCCGTGTTCACGCCGTGGGGGCATCTGACCAACGGCCACATTGGCATTGTGATGCTGTGCCTGATCGTGGTGGCGATGATGATGGGCTTTCCGAGTGCCTTCACGCTGATGGGCATGGGGGTGATGTTTACCTGGGTTGCCTACCATTCCGTCGACCCAGGCCGGGCCGTGCAACAGACCCTGGATCTGGCGGTGCAGCGCGCGTACGGCGTGATGACCAGCGATGTGCTGATCGCGGTGCCGCTGTTCCTGTTCATGGGTTATCTGGTGGAACGGGCAAGCCTGATCAAGAAACTGTTCCACGCCATCCACATTGCCACGGCGCGTATTCCCGGATCGCTCGCCGTCGCGACGCTGGTGACCTGCGCCATTTTTGCCACGGCCACCGGCATCGTGGGCGCGGTGGTGACACTGATGGGCCTGCTCGCGCTACCGGCGATGCTGCGCGCAGGGTATGACCCCAAACTCAGTTCGGGTGTCATCGCGGCAGGTGGCACCCTGGGCATTCTGATCCCGCCTTCGATCATGCTCATTGTCTATGGCGCCACCGCCGGCGTGTCGGTGGTGCAACTCTATGCGGGGGCCTTCTTCCCCGGCTTGCTTCTGGCCACCTTGTATATCGTGTACGTCATCGGGGTGGCCAAGCTCAAGCCCCACTGGGCACCGCCCTTGAGCAAAGCAGATCGCATCGTGCCCTTGCCGCCGCACATGGATCGGATATCCGCACGCTATGGCAACCTGGCCGTCCTGGCTTCGATGCGGGCGCTGGTGGGAGGCGGCGTCGAGGTCAAGCGCCGAGTCATCGTCATGGATTTGCTGGTGGCCGGTATTCCGGCACTGGTGTTCATCCTGATCATGGGGCTGACCTGGAACATGCTGACCCGGCCCGTCGAGGTATACGACACGTCCGGCCTGGTGGAAATGGGCGGCGACACCGCGACGCGATACAACCTGAAAGAAGACGCCAGCACGGCGCCTGGCATCAGCGAACCGCCCCCTGTTGAAGAGATGGCACCGGGGATATCGGAGCCCCCGGCCGAAGACGCCGCACCCGCTGTGTCGGAACCCCCGGCCCTGGAAGAGCCGGCGCCGAGTTTGCTGGAGCCTTTGGGCGAACCGGAACCGCCCGCCCCCGAGGCGTCGTCGGCCCTTGCCGAGCCTGAACCCACGCAGTTGTCCTCACTCGAGCCCGCTGCTGACGAGGCCACTGGCCGCCGGCCGACGCCGGCTGCTTTCTGGAAAACGTTTGGCGCGGGCGTGCTGGTATTGCTGGGCGTGTACTTTGTACTGACGTTCGGACGGCTGGAAGTGTTCCGCATGCTGCTGACGTCGTTCTTTCCGCTCGCGGTCATGATCCTGGGGGTGTTGGGTTCCATCCTGTTTGGCCTGACCACCCCCACCGAAGCCGCCGCCGTGGGCGCCTTGGGCGGCTTTGTACTGGCCGCGTTCTACATGGCAATGAACAAGCCTCGGCAACAGCGGCGACGCTGGTGGCCAAGCTGGATCGTGTTGTGGGGCATTTTTCTCGCCTCGGTGGTGTGGTTCATCCTGTATCAGGCACACGTGATTTCGAAGCCCGTACCGATGAACCTGGGCAGGGCTTCGATACTGGCATTTCTGGCATGGGCGATACTCGCCTGTTGGCAGGTCAAACTGCTTTCCATTATCAAAGAGTCGAGCTACCTGACTGCCAAGACCGCTGCCATGGTGTGCTGGCTGTTCGTGGGGTCGAGCATTTTTTCGGCGGCGTTCTCGCTTCTGGGCGGACAGGAAGTGGTCGAGCACTGGGTGCTGGGGCTCAACATGACGCCCCTGCAGTTTCTGCTGCTGACCCAGTTCATCATTTTCATTCTCGGCTGGCCGCTGGAGTGGACCGAAATCATCGTGATCTTCATGCCGATTTTTGTGCCGCTGCTTGCGCACTTCAATATCGATCCGCTGTTCTTCGGCCTGCTGGTGGCGCTCAATCTGCAGATGTCTTTCCTGTCGCCGCCGATGGCGCCGTCTGCGTTTTATCTGAAAGGCGTGGCGCCGCCCGAAGTGTCGCTGACCCAGATCTTCCTGGGGTCCATGCCTTTCCTGGGACTGGTGATTGTGGCCATGACCCTGATGTATATCTGGCCGCAGATCGGTCTGTGGCTGCCGTCGGTTTTGTATCGATAAAAAAGCAATGGCTTTGAGCTGAACACCAGAAAGGACGCACGATGAACATCGCATTCATAGGCCTGGGCATCATGGGCACACCCATGGCGTTCAATCTGCACAAGGCCGGCTACACGGTATTCGTGCATGGGCGCCGGGCGGAATCGATGACGCCGCTGTGTGACAGCGGCTGCACCGCATGCAAGTCGCCGGCGGAAGCCGCGTCGAAGGCCGACATCATCATCGTCATGGTGTCCGACACGCCGGATGTGGAGCAGGTTTTGTTCGCCGACAACGGTGTCATCCACGGTGCGAAACCCGGCGCGGTGGTGGTGGACATGAGCACCATCTCGCCCACCGCCACGCGGCGCTTTGCAACAGACCTGCAAGCGCACGGCATCGAGATGCTGGATGCGCCGGTGTCGGGTGGCGACGTCGGCGCGATCAACGCCACGCTGTCGATCATGGTGGGCGGCAAGCCCGAAGTGTTTGCGCGCGTGAAGCCGGTGTTCGAGGCGATGGGCAAGAACATCGTGCGGGTGGGCGACAACGGCGCCGGCCAGGTGGCCAAGGCGTGCAACCAGATCGTGGTGGCGGTAACGATCGAGGGCGTGGCCGAGGCGCTGACCTTTGCCCGCAAGAACGGCGTCGACCCGGCCAAGGTGCGCGACGCGCTGATGGGGGGCTTTGCCGGCAGCCGCATTCTCGAAGTGCACGGCAAGCGCATGCTCGACAACGCCTACCCGCCCGGCTTCAAGGTCAGGCTGCACCGGAAGGACATGAACATCGTGATGCAGACGGCGAACGAGTTGGGCCTTGAGTTGCCGGGCGCCGCGCTGGTGACCGAGCATCTGGATGTGCTGATGAATGCCGGCGATGCGGAACTCGATTCGGCTGCGGTGATGAAGGTGGTTGAAAACCTGTCCGGCATGGAGCGGTAGAACCGTGCCGATGGATTCGTCATTGCGAGGCGCAAGTCACCGTGGCAATTCACTGTCGTCATCGCGAGGCCGCAGGCTGCGGCGATCCTGTCAAACCAGGGTCCAGCCTAATCCAAACCCCTGGATTGCCACGTCGCTCCGTTCCTCGCAATGACAGTGTGGTGCGATTGCGAATGCCCGAGACCAAGGTAATCCACATTTGTCATCGCGAGGCCGCAGGCCGCGGCGATCCAGTCAAACCAGGCTTTAGCTAATTAGAAAGCTTTTTACCCATGACGCACACCATCGTTTTTCTCGACCGCAAGAGCCTGATCGCCGATCTGCGTACGCCCGCCTTTGCCCATGAGTGGGTCGAATACGAGCAGACGTCGGCAAGCGAAATTGCGGCGCGCATCCGCGACGCCAACGTGCTGATCAGCAACAAGGTCAAATTGTCGGGTGAACTGCTGGCGCAGGCACCGGGCGTGAAGATGATCGCGGCGGCCGCTACCGGCACCGACAACATCGACCTTGCCTACTGCAAGGCCCACGGCATAGTCGTATCCAACATCCGCAACTATGCCGTGCACGCGGTGCCGGAACACGCGTTCATGATGATGCTGGCGTTGCGCCGCAACCTGCTGGGCTGGCGGCAGGACGTGCGCGCCGGGTTGTGGCAGCAGGCTGAACAGTTCTGCCTGTTCACCCGGCCGGTCAACGATTTGTTTGGCAGCACGCTGGGGCTTGTGGGATATGGTTCGCTCGGCCACAGCATGCAAAAACTCGCCGAGGCGTTTGGCATGAACGTGCTGATCGCCGAACACAAGAACGCCGCAACCCCGCGCGAAGGCCACACGGCATTCGACGACGTGTTGCGCGAGGCCGATGTAATTTCACTGCATGCTCCGCTGACGCCGGATACGCATCACATGATTTCGACGCGCGAATTCGGCCTGATGAAATCGACCGCGATTCTGATCAACACCGCGCGCGGCAATCTGGTCGACGAGGCGGCGCTGGCCGAAGCCCTTAAGTCGCAGCGCATCGCCGGCGCGGGGTTCGACGTGCTGTCGGTGGAGCCGCCCAAAGAAGGCAACCCGCTGCTCGATCTTGATCTGCCCAATTTCATCCTCACACCGCACGTGTCCTGGTCCAGCCGCGAGGCGATGCAGTTTCTTGCCGATCAATTGATCGACAACATCGAGGCCTTCGTTGCCGGCAGCCCGCGCAACGTCATGACCTGAGCGCCGGAGATGATCGGTCGATGAACGCACGCGTCACGCTTGCCGGCCTGCAGATCGCCCAGCCGCTGTTTGACCTGGTGCATGACGAAATCGCACCGGGCACCGGCCTCTCCAGCGAAAAGCTGTGGCAGGGTTTCGCCGACATCGTGCGCGAGCTGACTCCGCAGAACCGCGCGCTGCTGGCGCGACGTGACGAACTGCAGGCCCGCATCGACGCCTGGCATCTGGCACGCAAGGGCCAGCCGCATGACGCCGCTGCCTACAAACAGTTCCTGCTCGACATCGGCTACCTGCTGCCGGAGGGCGACGATTTTTCCATAGTCACCGACAACGTCGATGACGAAATCGCCCGCATCGCCGGGCCGCAACTGGTGGTGCCGGTCAACAACGCGCGTTACGCGCTGAACGCGGCCAATGCGCGCTGGGGCAGCCTGTTCGATGCGCTCTACGGCACCGATGTCATCTCCGAGGATGACGGCGCCGCAAAAAAAGGCGCCTTCAATCCGGTACGCGGGTCCAGGGTCATCGCCTATGCCAAGACCTTTCTCGACGCGGCCGCGCCGCTGGTTGAAGGCAGCTACCTCGATGCGATGGCCTATTCGGTGAAATCGGGGCAACTTGCCGTCACGCTTTCCAGCGGAGTGCACACGGTCCTGCGCGATCCCGCCCAGTTCAGGGGCTACCAGGAAAAACCCGGCGGTATCGCCTCGCTACTGCTGCTGCACCACGGCCTGCACATCGAGATTCATTTCAATACCGACCACCCCATCCACGAACTGCATCCCACCGGCATCCGCGACATCTATCTGGAAGCGGCGCTCACCACGATCATGGACTGCGAGGATTCGGTGGCCGCAGTGGATGCCGGCGACAAGGTCAAGCTCTATCGCAACTGGCTCGGACTGATGAAAGGCGAACTCACCAGCGACTTCGAGAAAGGCGGCAAGACCCTGACCCGCGTGCTGAATCCGGATCGACGCTACCTCTCGCCCGAAGGCCGCTATTTCGAAATCCCCGGGCGCAGCCTGATGCTGGTGCGCACCGTCGGCCACCTGATGACCACCGACGCGGTGCTGGACGAACACGGCAACGAGGTATTCGAAGGCCTGCTCGACAGCCTCATCACCAGCTTCTGCGCGCTGCATGATCTGAAACGCAGCAGCCCCACCTTGCGCAACAGCCGCAGCGGCAGTGTCTACATCGTCAAGCCGAAGCAGCACGGCCCCGACGAAGTGGCCTTCACGGTGGACCTGTTCGCGCGCATCGAGGCTGTGCTGGAACTGCCGAAGAACACAATCAAGATCGGCATCATGGACGAGGAACGGCGCACCACACTCAACCTCAAGGCCTGCATCCGCGCAGCGCGCGAGCGGCTGATTTTCATCAACACCGGTTTCCTAGACCGCACCGGCGACGAGATTCACACCTCGATGGAAGCCGGACCGGTGCTGCGCAAGGGCGAGATGAAATCGGCCGCCTGGCTCACGGCCTACGAAGACTGGAACGTGGATATTGGCCTGGCCTGCGGCCTGTCGGGACGGGCACAGATTGGCAAGGGCATGTGGACCATGCCCGACCTGATGGCCGCGATGATGGCGAACAAGCAGGCGCACCCCGAAGCCGGCGCCAACTGCGCCTGGGTACCCTCACCCACCGCCGCCACGCTGCACGCCATCCATTACCACCGCGTCGATGTGTTCGCACGCCAGCAGGTCCTGCGTGAAAGACCGCGCGCCTCGCTCGACGACCTGCTGACCAGTCCCGTCGTGGCCGCTCCCAATTGGTCACCAGAAGACATCCAGAGCGAACTCGACAACAACATCCAGGGCCTGCTCGGTTATGTCGTGCGCTGGATCGATCAGGGCATGGGCGCATCCAAGGTGCCGGACATC
>JBBQDI010000053.1:0-8237 GCA_038319505.1 Burkholderiales bacterium | reverse complement strand
CAACCTCGCCGCCGCACAGGGCGTGGAGGCCGCCGCCAAGGCGCGTGACAGCCTGGTATGGCAGTTGAAGCCCGAGCAGATCACGGCGATGCAGGAAGAAGCGCGGCGGATGAGCCTTGCCCCGGCCACGTCTGCTACCGCAACGCAAACCCCGCCCGCTCCTGCCCCGCACTGACCGCTGTGGGCGTTACGGATGCGCGGGCGCGCTGCCTTCGCCCAGACCATTGCGCACGCTGCCAGCTGCACGGCCATCAGGCGCTGCGCCGCATTAACCCATGCGCGCATTCTGCCCATAGATTCTCAAGACTGTCCAAGTTGTTACGCAAATTGCCAGGATCAGGCTTGCGGCAGGCCAGCTATGAAGCAAGTCCCGGACTCAAGCACTTGGCCTGTTAGAATGCGGCCTTTGCGTACCGGCTCTTTTCATGTCCGCCCTCAAGAACGATACTTTCCTGCGCGCGCTGATGCGCCAGCCTACCGATTACACCCCCATCTGGCTGATGCGCCAGGCCGGACGCTATCTGCCCGAATACAACGCGACACGCGCGCGCGCCGGTGATTTCCTGACGCTGTGCAAGTCGCCCGATCTGGCGACCGAAGTCACGCTGCAACCGCTTGCACGCTACCCACTCGACGCCGCGATCCTGTTTTCCGACATTCTCACCGTGCCTGATGCGATGGGATTGGGACTGTATTTCGCGCAAGGCGAAGGCCCGCGTTTCGAGCGGCCATTGCGCGACGAATGGGAAATCCGCGACCTCACCGCGCCCGACCCGACCGACAAGCTTGGCTATGTCATGGACGCGGTCAAGAGCATTCGCCGCGCGCTGGACGGTTCGGTGCCGCTGATCGGTTTTTCCGGCAGCCCCTACACGCTGGCCTGCTATATGGTTGAAGGCGCAGGCTCGACCGATTACCGCCACATCAAGACCATGCTCTACAGCCGCCCCGACCTGCTGCACCGTATTCTGGAAGTGAATACCCAGGCAGTGACTGATTACCTCAATGCGCAGATCGAGGCCGGCGCGCAAGCGGTGATGATTTTCGATTCCTGGGGCGGCAGTCTCACCCCGCACGCATACAAGGAATTTTCGCTGTCCTACATGGAGCGCATCGTCGCCGGCCTGATCAAGGAACGCGATGGCCGCCGCGTCCCCAGCGTTGTTTTCACCAAGGGCGGCGGCAACTGGCTGGAAGCAATCGCGTCGATCGGCGCCGATGCAGTCGGCCTCGACTGGACCCTCGACATCGGCGAAGCCCGCCGCCGGGTTGGCGACAAGGTAGCGTTGCAAGGCAACCTTGATCCCTGCGCGCTGCACGGCACACCAGAGAGCATCCGCACCGAGGCGACGCGCATCATCGACGCCTACGGCAATCACCCCGGCCACGTGTTCAACCTCGGACACGGCATTTCGCAGTTCACCAACCCGGACAATGTCAGTGTGCTGGTCGAAACCGTGCACAGTCACAGCCGCGCCGTGCGTGCCTGAATGGCCACAAACCCCGGTCAAACCGGCCCGCAACCAGGGCTGACATATCCTACCGTGGGGCCGTCAACAATAAAGTCTTAACGAACAATGGGTTGTGCGCCCAAAAGGTACTTGAAAGTCCGCTTTAATGACAATAGAAGCACTAACTTATGCACATTTTTTACGCAAGGGAACTTTTTTTGTGGTTATCACTTGACAGCCGGGCCATGTTTATAACTGCTTGATAAATATCAGTTTACAAGCTTGCTTACTTTTTAGCCTGTGTTGCCTGCTCCCCTGAATTCGGGCGTTCGAAGCGGGTAGACACAAACCACTCACACAATTATCCACAGCTTGCGTGGATAACGCAGAATAAACGTTTGATAACAAACATTTATTGATTCTTTATACATTTTTAACCAAGACTAACCGATAACTCATGTCGTCCATCCTCCAGGTTGCGCTCGATACGCCGCTCCATCGGTTGTTCGACTATCGGTTGCCGGATCAACTCGGCGCGGCGCAGCCAGGCAGCCTGGTCGAAGTTCCGTTTGGCCGCACGTTCCAAATCGGTATTGCACTCGGCCCTCAAACTGACAGCACCATCGAGACGGACAAGTTGCGCGATGTCATTCGCGTGCTGGATGATCGCCCCGCGCTTTCACCCGGCATTCTCAGACTGGCGCAGTTTTGCGCCGACTATTATCACTATCCACTCGGCGCAATTCTGCTGGCCACGCTGCCGCCTCGCTTGAAAAACGCCACGCCGTTTGTCGCGGATACCCCTTGGCTGAGCGTGACCGAAACCGGAAAATTGGCCGAACCGCCCGCCCGCGCCAAGGCGCAACGCACCCTGCTCGATGCATTACGGGTGGAACCGCAGTCGCGCGACGTATTGCGTGCGCACAAGCAAAGTCGCCACGCAGCCGCACTGGTTGCGGCGGGCTGGGCCGCCTGGACACGGATACCGCCGCTCGCGGCCACCATGCCGCAGACCGCGGCCCCGCCCGCCGCCACAGCAGAACAGCAAGCGGCACTCGACCGCCTGCTCCCGACCCTCAATCAATTTGGCGTGCACCTGATTCACGGTGTCACCGGTAGCGGCAAAACCGAGCTGTATCTGCGCCTTATTGATGAAGTGCTCACGCGCGGTCGGCAAACCCTGGTACTGATTCCTGAAATCGCCCTCACCCCGCAACTGGAACAGCATTTCCGTAATCGCTTTCCCGGCCGCCGCATCAGCACATTGCACAGCGGCCTGGCCGCGGGCGCGCGCACGGAAAACTGGCTCGCCGCACCTGATTGCGACGTGCTGCTGGGTACCCGGCTATCCGTATTTGCCCCCCTGCCGCGGCTGGGGCTGATCGTGGTGGACGAGGAACACGACGCCTCGTTCAAGCAACAGGATGGGCTGCGCTATTCGGCGCGCGACCTGGCGATCACGCGCGGCAAGCACGCCAATGTGCCGGTGGTGCTCGGCTCCGCCACGCCGTCGCTGGAAAGCTATGCCCAAGCGACAAGCGGACGCTACCAGTTGCTCGAATTGAAGACACGCGCCATCAGCGCGGCACGCTTGCCCGACATTGAGTTGGTCGACCTCAAACACATCCCGGTCGACAATGGCCTCACCCGCCCCGCACTCACGGCGCTGAGCGAAACCCTTGCACGCGGCGAGCAGAGCCTGGTGTTCCTCAACCGGCGCGGCTATTCGCCGGCGCTGTATTGCCCCAGCTGCGCCTGGGTGTCGCCCTGCCCGAGCTGTTCGGCGCGGCTGGTATTGCATCGTCATGCACGCCGCCTCAAGTGCCATCACTGCGGACTCGAAACCCGCATCCCGACCGAGTGTCCCGGCTGTGGCAACCCCGACCTCAAACCGCTCGGCCAGGGCACGCAGCGGCTGGAGGAAACGCTCACGACCTTGCTGCCCAGCGCGCGCATCCGCCGCATTGACCGCGACACCATGCGCCCACGCGCCTGGGCTGAACTCGGCGAAGCGGTGCACGGCGGCGCGGTTGATATCCTGGTCGGCACCCAGATGCTGGCCAAGGGCCACGACTTTCCCAACATGACGCTGGCGCTGATTCTGGATACCGACGGCGCACTCTACAGCCCCGATTTTCGCGCCACCGAACGGCTGTTCGCCCAGCTGATGCAGGTCTCCGGCCGTGCCGGCCGTGCCGACAAACCGGGCCGCGTCGTCATCCAGACCGCCTTCCCCGACCATCCGCTGTTCCGTTATCTGCAGCGCCACGACTACGCCGGCTACGCGCGCGAACTGCTGGCCGAACGCAAACAACTCGACTTGCCGCCCATCACCCGACAAGTGCTGTTGCGCGCCGAAGCGAAAACGATAGACGCAGCATTGGCCTTTTTGCATCGCGCTGCCGCACTCGCTCCCGACTATGCCGAGGTCAGTGTCTTCAGTGCGACGCCCGCACCGATGGCACGCGTCGCCAACCTGGAACGCGCGCAACTGCTGATCCAGTCAGCCTCTCGGCAAGCCTTGCAGGCCTGCGTGCGTGACTGGCGGCCGCTGCTCGACACGATTAAGCCGCGCGTGGCGCGCTGGTCGCTCGATGTGGATCCGCTGGTGTTTTGAAGCCCCGCATGCGGCGCTTATAATCCTGGGCTATCCTTTTTGAACACTGAGCCCTTCGACTGCGCTCAGGACAGGGCGCATATCCCACTGTCCTCACTGTACCCACGCCCAAGACTCATCCGCTTAAAGACCAGAGCGCCCTGCTGATCGGCGCCGCACTCGAAACCGTGGCCCCCGATGCCCCGGTAAGCCTGGAAATCGAGCGCCCAAAAAATTCGGCCCATGGCGATTTCTCCAGCAACGCGGCCATGCAGCTGGCGCGTCCACTGAAAAAAAATCCGCGCGAGCTGGCGCAACGCATCCTCACCGAACTGCCGAAATCGCCGCTGGTTGCCAAGGTTGAGATTGCCGGAGCGGGCTTCATCAACTTCCACCTCACCCCTGCTGCGTGGCACAGCCTGGTGCCACAAATCCGCACGGCGCGCACGCAGTATGGGCGCGGCGATGCGGGCGCGGGGCACAAGGTGCTGGTCGAGTTCGTTTCGGCCAACCCGACCGGCCCGCTGCATGTGGGACACGGCCGCCAGGCCGCGCTGGGCGATGCGATCTGCAACCTGTACGCAGCGCAGGGCTGGGCGGTATATCGCGAGTTTTATTACAACGACGCCGGGGTGCAGATCCAGACGCTGGCCAACAGCGTGCAGGCGCGTGCGAGAGGCTTGAAGCCGGGCGATACCGAGTGGCCGGAGTCGGCCTACAACGGCGATTACATCGCCGATATCGCGGCAGATTTTTTGGCCGGCAAAACGGTGAAATCGGACGACCGCGAATACACCGCAACCGGCAATATCGACGACCTCGATTCGATTCGCCAGTTTGGCGTCGCCTATCTGCGCCACGAACAGGACCTCGACCTCAAGGCGTTTTCGGTTCACTTCGACCACTACTATCTGGAGTCGAGCCTGTATACCAGCGGCCGGGTGGCGGCGACCGTGCAAAAGCTTGTCGACGCCGGCAAGACCTACGAACAGGACAATGCGCTGTGGCTGCGCACCACGGATTTCGGCGACGACAAGGACCGCGTGATGAAAAAATCCGACGGCACCTACACCTATTTTGTGCCGGACGTGGCTTATCACATCGCCAAGTGGGAGCGTGGCTATGATCGCGCGATCAACATTCAGGGTACAGACCACCACGGCACCATTGCGCGCGTGCGCGCCGGTCTGCAGGCCGCCAACGTCGACATCCCGCAGGGTTATCCGGACTACCTGATGCACACGATGGTGCGGGTGATGCGCGGCGGTGAGGAAGTGAAGATTTCCAAGCGCGCCGGCAGCTATGTCACGCTGCGCGACGTCATCGACTGGACCAGCAAGGACGCGGTGCGCTTCTTCCTGCTCTCGCGCAAGGCCGATACCGAATACATCTTCGACATTGATCTGGCACTCGCCAAAAATACCGACAATCCGGTGTATTACGTGCAATATGCCCATGCCCGCATCTGCCGCGTGTTCGAGGAATGGGGCGGCTTGTTCGACGCGCTCGATCGCATTGATCTCGCACCACTGACCGCGTCGCACGAAACCGCGCTGATGCAGCGCCTGGCCGAGTACCCGGAGACCGTCGCCACGGCCGCGCGTGAACTGGCGCCGCACCTGCTGGTCCATTACCTGCAAACGCTGGCGGGGGACTTCCACGCCTGGTACAACGCTGAAAAATTCCTGGTCGAAGACAACGCGGCCAAACTCGCTCGACTCGCGCTGGCCGATGCCACCCGCATTACGATTGTTAACGGACTGGCCTTGCTTGGCGTGTCCGCCCCGGAGAAAATGTAGTCATGGCAAAATCCACCTCACGAAGGACCGACCGCTCGGGCAGTAATTTCCCCCGCAAGGAAGGAACCGTTTTCAGCGGCATCCTCATCGGTCTCATCGTCGGCGCGGTGCTCTCCGTGGGCGTGGCACTTTGGGTCACGGGCAGCAACCCGTTCAAGTTGATCACCCCCGCTTCCAAGCCCGCGGCGCCCAGCCCTTCCACGCCGGAAACCGCCCCCAACTTTGACTTTTATAACGTGTTGCCGGGTAACACACCCAACGCACCCCCCACGCCCAACGCCACCACCGCGCCTGCCACCTTGTATTATCTGCAGGCAGGCGCGTTCCAGAATCCGGCCGATGCCGACAACCTGAAAGCACAATTGGCCCTGCTCGGCGTCGAGACGGCCATTCAAACCCGCGAACTGGGCGACAAGGGCGTGTTCCACCGGGTGCGGGTGGGTCCATTCCACGCGGTGGACGAAGTCAACCGCACCCGCGCCTTGCTGACGCAGAACAATATCCCCGTTACGCTGGTCAAAGAAGTTCCCACCCCACAGGAGACGCCTTGATGTTCACCCGCTTATTGCCCTTGTTTGTCGCCGCTGTATTGTCCTTCTCCGCTTTTGCCGGTTCGGATGCCGCATTTGAGGGTCACGATTACACCCGCCTGAATACTCCGCAACCGGTGGCCACCGGCAAGAAAATCGAAGTGCTGGAGTTCTTCTGGTATCGCTGCCCGCATTGCTCTCAGCTCGAGCCCGGCCTGGAAACCTGGTTGAAATCCCTGCCCAAGGATGCCCAGGTTCGCCGTGTGCCGGCGGTGTTCCGCGATGACTGGGCGCCGGGTGCCAAGATCTATTACACCCTGGAGCAGATGGGTTTGCTGGGCCAGCTGCACCGCAAGGTGTTCGATGCCTACCATGTGGAAAACATCAACCTCAACGACCCGGCGATATTGGGTGGCTGGATTGCCAAACAGGGCGTCGACCGCAAGAAATTCGAATCGATCTTCAACTCGTTTTCCACCCAGTCCAAGCTCCTGAAGGGCTCACAACTCGTTACCGCCTACGGCATCCAAGGCGTACCGGCCTTTATCATCGACGGCAAATATTCCACCTCGATGTCGATGGCGCAGAGCGAGCCACGTCTGTTCGAGGTGCTTGACCAGCTCATCGTCAAGGCCCGCGCTGAGCGACGCGGAAAATAGCGCGCCCGGCCCAATCCATATTGACCGCCGCCCCGCTCAAGGTCTTTATTACGGGCGCCAGTTCCGGCCTTGGCGCAGCGCTGGCGCGACATTACGGCGCACAGGGCGCACAACTGGGGCTGGCCGGGCGTAGGCTCGAAGGCCTGCAGGACACCGCCTCAGGACTGGATGCCCGGCTGTATCAGGCCGATGTGCGCGACGCCGACGCCATGCAAAAAGCAGCGCATGCTTTTTTGAACGATACAGGCGCACCCGACATTGTGATCGCAGCGGCAGGCATCAGCGTCGGCACGCTGACCGAAGAAGCCGCTGATGCGGTGGTATTTCGCGCAGTGATGGACGCCAATGTGCTGGGGCTGGTGCATACCTTCCAGCCTTTCATTGCCCCCATGCAGTCAAACGGCGGGGTGCTGTGTGCCATTTCCAGTGTGGCGGGTGTACGTGGATTGCCAGGCGGCGGCGCCTATTCAGCCTCAAAGGCCGCGGCCACGATTTATCTCGAAGCCTTGCGGCTGGAGCTGAAAACACGCGGCATTGCCGTTGTGACTATCGCGCCCGGCTACATCGACACACCCATGACGCAGGTTAATCCGTATGCCATGCCGTTCAAGATGTCGGCGCAAACGGCCGCTAGTAAAGTGGCTCGCTGCATCAAGTTGCGCCGCGCCTACTCTGTCATTCCCTGGCAGATGGCGTGGGTCGCGCGATTACTGAAATGGCTACCCATTCCGGTCTATGATGCAGTATTCGTGAAAGCTCCTCGCAAACCCCGCGGTTTGCCAACTTAAACAGTATAAAAAATTGCGGAGAAGCAATGCCAGCCCCCTTGAACGTTATTCTTATTGATGACCACCCGCTGCTGCGCATGGGCGTTGCAGGCTATATCCAGCAAGAGCCGGATCTGACACTGACCGCGCAGCTGGCCAATGCCGCCGAACTGCGCGACTGGATGGCTGCAGGCAACCGCGCCGATGCTGCGCTGCTTGATCGCTCGCTTCCCGACGCCGATGGACTGGACCTTGTGTCCGACCTGCGTGATCTCGGAATCAAGGTCATCATGCTCACCATTGCCGATACCGACGAAGAAATTTCCGAAGCGATCTCCTCTGGTGTCGATGGATATGTCATCAAGTCCAGCGAACCCGATCAGGTACTCGCTGCCATCCGCAGCGTATGCGACGGCCAGAGCAGCTTCCCGCTCA
>JBBQDI010000052.1:0-8280 GCA_038319505.1 Burkholderiales bacterium | reverse complement strand
GCTTTTTTGAGCAGCTTGCGCAAACGGTGGCCCGGCAGGAAATAGGCTTGGGCGAGAACGATTTCATGACGCGCCAGCGCCAGCGCGGCGAGATACACGCGCTCGATGTCGCGGCGATGGGCCAAATTGTCGCGCACCACGAAGGCCGCGCGCACGTGGCCATCGGTCGGCCAGGTGGGTTCAATCAGGGCCTTGCGTTCAACTGACTGCAACTGGGACAAGGCCACCAGTCGCCACAGGCGGCGTGCATACCGATGTATGCGGGCAAGCAGCGGGCCTTGCACTTCGACGCTGAAATCGAGCCGGGGCGAATCGAATCGGATCGGCTCATGGTCGTCGATGAGGTTCATGCCGCCGACAAATGCAATCCGCGCGTCGATCACGGCCAGCTTGCGATGCAAGCGCCGAAGATTGTGCGGATTGGAAAGCCAGCCGCGGACGATCGGGCGGTAGGTCAGCACGTGGGCGCCGGCCGCCGTGGCTGCAGCCAGCCAGTCGGCCGGCAACTGGCGTGAGCCTACGCCGTCGATCAATACCCGCACCTGCACGCCGCGCTGGGCTGCACGCATGAGGGCGTCGCGCACGGCTCCGGCGGTTGAATCGGCGTTGAAAATATAAGTTTCGAGATGGACTTCAGTCTGCGCGGCGTCAATCGCTGCGATCAGCGCCGGAAAGAATTCGGTGCCGCTTTGCAACAGGCGTACGTGATTGCCGGGTATCGGTTCGACGAGGCGAAAGAACAAGGTGCGGATGCGGCTTTTCATGGTTTAGCCGATTCGAGGACGTGGCCCCCTGGCCCCCTGCGGAGGATAAAAGGGCACGCGGCTGCGTTTGGCATCAGGCCAGGCTGATTTTGCCATCAGGCCAAGCTGATTTTCGCCGTCAATGCGGCGTGATCGGAAATACGGTGCCAGGCATTGCCGGTATGCACCTGCGCGGACTGGATGGTAAATCGTCGCACATAGATGCGGTCGAGCTGGAACATGGGCAGGAAGGACGGGTAGCTGCGCGCGGACTTGCCGTGATGCGTTTCGAACACCTCGGACATACCCAGTTCGTCTTCAAAGAAACGTCCGGTGCGCATCATCCAGTCGTTGAAGTCGCCGGCCAGAATGAGCGGCGCATCGTCCGGCACCAGGGCGTGCACGCGGGCGACGATCATCGCCAACTGGCGCTTGCGACCACGTTCGGTCAGCCCCAGATGCACGTTGATACAGTGCACCGGCACGGCCACACCCGGAACCTCTATTTCGCAATGCAGCATGCCGCGGCTTTCAAAACCGTGGGCAGAAATGTCTTCATTTTCCCAGGGAAGGATTTTGTAGCGCGACAGGATGGCGTTGCAGTGGTGGCCCATGTCGTATTTGCAGTTCTTGCCGTAGGCGAAGTCAGTGTAGACGTGCCCCGCCAAAAACTCGTGCTGCGGCCCGCTCGGCCAGTGCTGAAAGCGACTGGCCCGCTGACCGTGGCTGCCCTGCACTTCCTGCAGGAACACGATATCGGTTCCCAGCGAGCCCAAGCGATCGCGCAGCTCGTGCACCGTCAGCCGGCGATTGAATTGCGACAGACCTTTATGGATGTTGTAGCTTGCGATATGCAGCGGAGAAGTCATGGATCGATTATAGGCGCGTGGACAGCAGGCGAATCGCAGCGGCGTTGCTGGGTGAAAAACAATGTTCCGCCGCCTGCTCCCACGGCAACCACACGTAGCGCAGGTGTTCGCGCGGTGCCAGCACAACCGGCTGTGAAACGGGGAGTTTCAGGCCGAATACGTGCTCGATATTGTGGGTCACGCCCGGGGCGTAGCGGTGGCGCCAGCGTTGATAAATTTCGAAACGGGTTTCGATGTCCCACGGGGTCAGTTCGAACAGTGTGGCGTCGAGTCCGGTTTCCTCGCGCACTTCGCGAATCGCGGTCTGCTCCAGCGTTTCACCAGCATCCTGCGAGCCGGTGACCGATTGCCAGAAGCCCGGCGCGTCGGCGCGTTCCATCTGCAGCACCTGGCCGTCGGCCGTATAAATGACGACAAGGACGGAAACCGGGATTTTATGGGTCACGCGATGCGAATCGTGAGCGTTGCGCCGCTTTCCTGCAGGTCAATCAGGCGGTCGATGTTGGGATGCTTGCCCGGGTTCAGATAGGCGTCGTCGGTGTGCTCAGCATAGATGGCCAGCCCTGCTTCCACTGCTTCAGGCGTAATGCTGCCGAACTTTTTGGCCAGATACGCGTACACCCGAAACGAACCGGCGGTACCGGGTGCGTTGTCAATCACGGCCACTTCGGCGCCCACCGTATCGCAAACATGCAGGCACGTGCCACTGGCCTCGGGCAGCGTTTTCAGTGTGTCGGAAAATTTCATGTGGCCTTGTCTGCCGGGTTGCTGTTGCGCAGGCGGATGTGCAGTTCGCGCAGTTGCCTGTCGTCGACGACGTTGGGTGCATTGGTCATCAGGCACGAAGCGCGCTGGGTTTTGGGGAAGGCGATGACATCGCGGATTGATTCAGAGCCGGTCATCAGCGTCACCAGTCTGTCCAGTCCGAATGCCAGACCGCCGTGCGGCGGGGCGCCGTATTGCAAGGCGTCGAGCAGGAAACCAAATTTCTCGCGGCGCTCTTCCTCGCCGATGTTCAGCGCGGCAAATACCTTCTCCTGCACATCCTGTTTATGGATACGCACCGAACCGCCGCCGACTTCCCAGCCGTTGAGCACCATGTCATACGCCTTGGACAGGCACTTGCCGGGATCGGTGGCGAGCCACTCTTCGTGGCCGTCCTTCGGCGCGGTGAAGGGATGGTGCAGCGCGTCCCAGCGGTTCTCGTCCTCGTTGAATTCGAACATGGGGAAATCGACCACCCACAGCGGCGCCCAGGCGCGGCCATCGAGGAACCCCTTTTCGTGGCCGATCTTGCTGCGCAACGCGCCCAGTGCGTCATTCACCACCTTGGCACGGTCGGCGCCGAAGAAAATCAGGTCGCCGTTCTGCGCGCCGGTCCGTTCCATCACTGCGCGCAGTGCATCTTCACT
Source organism: Burkholderiales bacterium (assembly GCA_038319505.1). Classification (GTDB taxonomy): domain Bacteria; phylum Pseudomonadota; class Gammaproteobacteria; order Burkholderiales; family Thiobacillaceae; genus Thiobacillus. The sequence continues at coordinate 5,256 of JBBQDI010000052.1, read as the reverse complement.
GAGGTTTTTGACGATGGGCGATTGCAGGCCTGACTCGTTCAATTGGCTCACGTCGTTGACCTTGATGTAGGCCAGCCCCTTGGCGCCATAAATCTTGACGAACTCGGTGTAGCCGTCGATCTCGCCGCGGCTGAGTGTGGCGCCACCGGGAATGCGCATGGCGGCGACGCGCCCCTTGGGATCATTGGCCGGGCCAGAGAATACCTTGAACGCGACCTCTTTCATGACGTCGCCGGCTTCGGTGATTTCGAGTGTCACCCGCATGTCGGGCTTGTCGGAGCCATACCGGCTCATCGCTTCGGCGTAACTGATGCGCGGGAATTCAGCCGGCAGGTCAGTATCCTGCGCGCGCTTCATCATGTCGCGGATCATGCCCTCGACCAGGCCCATGATTTCCGCTTCGCCCATGAACGAGGTTTCGAGGTCGACCTGGGTGAATTCGGGCTGACGGTCGGCACGCAGGTCTTCGTCGCGGAAGCAACGGGTGATTTGGAAATAGCGGTCGACTCCCGCCACCATCAACAGCTGCTTGAACAGCTGCGGCGACTGCGGCAGCGCGTAGAACATGCCGTCATGCACGCGCGATGGCACCAGATAATCGCGCGCGCCTTCCGGGGTGGAACGCGTCAGCATCGGCGTCTCCACTTCCATGAAGCCTTTGGCGTCGAGGTAGTCGCGCATGATCTTGGAGACGCGGTAGCGCAGCTTGAGGTTCTTCTGCATCGGCTCGCGGCGCAGGTCGAGGTAGCGGTACTGCAGGCGGATGTTCTCGTTTATGTTGTCGTCGTCGATCTGGAACGGCGGCGTCAGCGAAGGATTCAGCACTTCCAGTTTTTGGGTCAGCATCTCGACCATGCCGGTGGGCATGTTGGGATTTTCGGTGCCGGTGGGGCGCGCACGCACCAGGCCCTCGATCTTCAACACGAATTCGGAGCGCACGTCTTCGGCCAGCTTGAAAGCTTCCGGCGTATCGGGATCGATTACCACCTGCATCATGCCTTCGCGATCGCGCAGGTCGATGAAGATCACGCCGCCATGGTCACGCCGGCGGTGCGCCCATCCGCACAGGGTAACGGTGTTGCCGATATCGGCCGCGGAAACGGCGCCGCAGTAATGAGTACGCATGCTAATTCCTATTTATGCCCTTCAGGGTCTTGAATGTCAGGGCGCGTTTCACCTGAAGCGACACCCATCGAGATGATGTATTTCAACGCGCGGTCAACCGACACATTCAGTTCGATGACCTCGCTCCTTTTTACATAAAAATAAAAGCCGTTGACCGGACTTGGCGTAGTGGGGATGAACACCGCCACGTGGTCTTCCGGCAACGCGCGCGTTACCACGTCCGGCACGTTGGTCTGGAAGGCCAGCGACCACGCCTGCGGGTGCGGATAGCGCACCAGCAGCACTTTGCGGAACGCGTGACCATTGCCCGACAACAGAGTATCCGACACCTGTTTGACGCTGCCGTAGATGTTTTTCACCACCGGGATGTGGTTCAGCAAACGTTCCCAGAGGTCGATAATTTTCTGGCCGAAAAAATTGGCACCGAACATGCCGGTGAGAACGATCACCAGCAAGGTCAGGATGACACCCAGCCCGGGAATACGCATCCCCAGCCAGTCTTCTGGCTGCCATTGGGCAGGCAGCACAGTCAGGGTCTGGTCCATGGTACCGATCAACAGGTCAAGCACCCATAAGGTGATTCCCAGCGGCACCCAGATCAACAGCCCGGTAATGAAATAACGTTTCATAGACAAACGATGGCGATGGCCAAAAATAAGAAGCGGGCGGCTTGCACCGCCCGCTTCCCGGTCGAGCCCCGCGCGCTAGTTACTCGCAGGACAAGCGGCTGTGCCGCAGGCAGGGGATGGAGTTTCGGGTTTGGCTTCGGCCGGCTTGCTGCTGCCGCCCTTGAAGTCGGTGGCGTACCAGCCGGTTCCCTTGAGCGCAAAGCCCGGCGCCGTCACCTGCTTGGCGTAAGCTGCCTGACCGCACGTCGGACATACAGACAGGGGCGCATCAGACACTTTCTGCATCTCGTCCTGTGCAAAACCGCAGGATGTACATTTGTAAGCATATATAGGCATGGTCGCCTCCTGAATACCAATTTGGCCGAATTATATCAATGATTCCTTATATTTAGGCATGTTCGGGCAGATTCAAGCCGGTCGTCACCAGGACATGCGCAGGGTGGCGAAGGCGCGACGCTCGGCAACAAAGTTACCTGCATCAAATTCAAGATAGCGGCCTCCCAGGTTCTGAAAGGTAACGGCCAGTTCATCGCCGGCGTTCTGCTTGCCGAAACGCTTGGCCAGCCGCAAATCGTATCGCCAATAGGCCGGCTGCCAGTCGCCGTCATTCAACCACTTCATGTCATCGGCAAAATACGCGCCGGAACTGATGGCGGTATTCCAGGGCAGGTCACGCATCCACAGCAGGTTGGTGGTGTGCGTTGGGACAGACACACCCAGGTCGCGCTCCTTTAAAAGGGCAGCCGCGTCAACATGGATCTGGCTAAATGCCTGACCAAACACGATCCGACCCAGCAAGGGTTGCCGCCAGTCGAATTGAAGCTGAATGCCATTAATCCGTATACCACCGACGATGTTATAAAACTCGAAGGCTTTATAACTATCAAAAATGGTGCCATTTAAAGTCGGTTCAACGTTTTTCAGATAATTGTCATAACCCGTTGGTCGCGCCATGCCGCATTCATTTGGGTCAGGGGGGGCACCAGAAGCAAGCCAATAACAACTGCGATCATCGATATAGTTCCGATAGCGATCACTGAACACCCGGGCATCCAGATTCAGACCCCACTGCGGGAACCGTCCCACATAGGCAATCTCGAGCGAGTCCACCTGCTCAGGATCGAGTGGATACGGCGAGATATAACCGACATCGGCAATGGCGCTGCCATCGCTTAATGGAAACACCTCCAGCGAGCGGGCGTTCAAGAGAGTGGGCGCGCGATAGGCCCGGCCGGCACTGAACCGGACCGTCTGATTGGATGTCGGGCTGAAATTGAGCGCCACGCGGGGCGAAAACAGGGTGTCGGTGAGATAGTGCTGCTCCAGCATGCCACCCGCATTCAGCGCCCATTTCGGCGCGAACTGCCAATTCAGGTTGCCAAAGGTCTGCCACTGGAATCCACCCACATCACCCTGTCCATACAGGTAATGCGCACTCTTCACGCTTTCCTGGCGCAGCACCGCCCCCCAGACGCCGCGAAATCCTGAAGCAAAGTCATGTGTTTGCTGGAATTCAAGATCATCGCGCTGCATCGTGATACCAAAGTCCACAGTGACCGGCAAGACCGGACCCCTGTCCGTCTGGGCCGGGAAATGCTCTGAACTGTTCCTTGAATAATGAAAATACTGCAGGGAAATTTCGGAATCGGGTGCGTAGACACGCTTCCATGCCGCCTGCAGAAACACACTATCCTCCTTGCGCGGATGGGTGGCAATGCCATCACCCAGACGGCTGACCGTATCATCCCCATAACTCAATCCCAACTGCAGATGCAGGCGATCCGTCACGTTGAGCTGGTAGTCCGCCTGTCCGTTGAGGATCTGATAGTGGACCGACTCCCCCCCGTCATACTGGTTCACCCCCTGGTCACGGTAATTCGTCGCCCTACGGTCGGACACACTCACCCGCCAGTCAAGATCGCCCGTGGAACCTGCAAAGCGGCCGGCAAGCTCACGCATATCGCGATTCCCCATTGTGAGCGAAGCGGAATAGCCATGCTCGGTATTCGGGTTGCGGGTGATGATATTGATCACCCCCTGGAAGGAATTGGCACCATAAGCAACAGCATTCTGGCCTCGCACCACCTCGATCCGCTCGATATCATCGACGCGGATCGGCAGTTCCTGCCACTCAACGCGACCGGAGAAGGGGTTGTAAACGGAGTGACCATCGATCAAGACCTGCAGGCGGCCAGAACTGGCGTCGCCCATACCGAAATTGATGACATTGGGCGGCCCGAATGCCCAGTCTGACACCAGAAAGCCCGGCACCAGACGAAACAGATCGTGGATTTCGGTAAACCCCGAGGCGCGGATCATCTGGCGATCGATGACGGTTATTGCAGCCGGGGCATCGAGTGGCGTTTGGGCAATGCGGGAGGCGGTCAACACCACCGGCAGGTCATCGAGAAAATCGCTCTCGGTCACTGCGGCCTGGGCAGGTTCAGCGCATGCCAATACGCCGCCCAGTGCGAGCGCCCACCCCAACACCCCGAGCGCGGAGGGTGATGTGTTATTCACGCCTCTCGGTGTGCTTGGCGTACAGCCCCTTCTCCGCATCTTTAGCCATGTTTTTGTGTGGTGAGTGGTAAACAGCAAACGGCCGGGTTGCGCCAATTAAAAAGGAATGTCGTCATCCATGTCGTCAAACCCGCTGCTGGCCGGGCGTTGCGCTGCGGCCGGGGGCGTGCTGCGGGGTTGTGGGCTGCGCTGCGGCGGTGCGGACTGGTCCATGCCGCCATCGTCCATGTCGGCCATGCCTTCACGACCACCGAGCATCTGCATCTCAATGGCGATAATTTGGGTGGAGTACTTTTCCACACCGTCCTTGCCGGTGTACTTGTCAGTCTTGATGCGACCTTCGACATACACTGAGCGGCCTTTCTTCAGGTATTGACCCGCTATTTCGGCCAATTTTCCGAAAAAAGTGACACGATGCCACTCCGTCTCCTCGACCATCTGGCCGGATTTGTCCTTGTATTTGCGGCTTGTAGCAATCGCGAGGTTGGCGACAGCGTCTCCGCTGGGCAGATAACGCATTTCGGGGTCGCGCCCCAGGTTGCCGACCAGAATGACTTTATTGACAGATGCCATGTTTCCCCCGAATTGAAATTGGAATAATTGAACTTGAATTGGTGCGAATTCTATCAGGCCTGCTGGTCAGGCCCGTCATCAGGCAGTCGCAGTCCCCAACAGGCTTCGCGCACGGTCTTCGTCCCAGCCCTTGATGCTGACCTTGAGCATGGCCATGCCTTCTTCGGCGAGCACCGCTGCTTCGACCACACCGGCCACACCGGCCAATTGCGATCTCAACAGTTCAGCCTGATCTGAGGCCATCACACCGACGTGAAAGAGTCGGGTCTTGATTGCCGGTGGGGGTGTCATCGACAAGCTCGCAACCAGCCATATCGTCATCAACACCCCGCAGAACAGGAACACGGCTTGAAATCCGACATGCTGCGCCAGCCAGCCACCGAGCACGCCGCCGAAGAAAAGCCCCAGT
>JBBQDI010000051.1:0-8284 GCA_038319505.1 Burkholderiales bacterium | reverse complement strand
CTGGCCGGTTTGGGTGTCATCAGCATCGCGCAAACGCCCGCAGTGTTGACTGCGTTCAATCCGATGCATGGTGTGACCTACTTTCAAATTCACGGCTTCACCGGCCTGCTGATACTCGGCGCAGTGGTGCTGGCAGTAACCGGCGGCGAAGCGCTGTATGCCGACATGGGCCACTTCGGCAAACGGCCCATTCGCTACGCCTGGCTGGGGTTTGTCTTTCCCGCGCTGGTGCTCAATTATCTGGGCCAGGGCGCCCTGCTGTTGCGTGACCCCACCGCCGCGCAGAATCCATTTTTTCTGCTGGCGCCAGAATGGGCGCTGTACCCAATGATCGTGCTGGCCACGCTGGCGACGGTGATCGCTTCGCAGGCCGTCATCACCGGCGCGTTTTCCGTCACCCGCCAGGCCATCCAGCTGGGCTATATCCCGCGCATGCAAGTGCGCCACACTTCGGACCAGGCCATCGGGCAAATCTACATCCCCTTCATCAACTGGATCCTGCTGGTAGGTGTAACGCTGCTCGTTATTGGCTTCCAGTCCTCCGACAACCTGGCTTCGGCCTACGGCATCGCGGTGACCGGCACCATGGCAATCGACACCATTCTGGCCTTCACCGTGGTGTGGGCCCTGTGGAAATGGCCACTTCCCATCGTTCTCGCCGGGGCCGCATTTTTTCTCGTTATCGACCTCGCTTTCCTGGGTGCCAACCTGCCCAAGATCGTTCACGGCGGGTGGTTCCCGTTGGCGATCGCGCTGGTGGTCTTTATCCTGCTCACCACGTGGAAGCGCGGCCGCGAACTGCTGTTTCAGCGCATGCAGAAGGATGAAATCGATCTGGCTACCTTCATAGAAGGGATCGTCTCCTTCGAACACCAGCGGGTGTCGGGCACCGCCATTTTTCTGCACGCCACCGGCAAGGGCGTGCCGCACGCCCTGCTGCACAACCTCTCGCACAACAAGGTGCTGCATGAACGCGTGGTGATCCTGACCGTCGTCACCGAAGAAGTGCCCAGCATTCCCGATGCCGAACGCAACCACCTGAAAGATCTGGGAAACGGCTTTTTCCGCCTGGAAATACGCTTTGGCTTCCGCGAGGAACCCGATATTCCCAATGCGCTCAAGCTATGCGATACGCTTGGCCTGCATTTCGAAATGATGGTGACCAGCTTCTTCCTGTCGCGAGAAACCCTGATTCCCACCAAGATGCCTGGCATGGCAATCTGGCGCGATAGCATATTTGCGGCGATGGCACAAAATGCCGAATCGGCAATGCGGTTTTTCAAGCTGCCCGTCAACCGCGTGGTTGAACTGGGTACGCAAATCGAAATTTAAATAACGAACTCCGGACCGACTCCCATGCACATCGGCATCCCCAAGGAAATCAAGGATCACGAATACCGCGTGGCGCTCACCCCCGAAGGCGCGCGTAATTTGATCAACGCTGGCCACATCGTCAGCATTGAAACCCACGCCGGCGCGGCGGTCGGGTTGGGTGACGATGCCTATCGCGCGGTAGGCGCTATTATTGTGGCCAGCGCTGCCGAAGCCTACGCAGCCGATCTGGTGGTCAAGGTGAAGGAGCCACAGCCCACCGAAGTGGCCGGCCTGCACCGCGGACAACTGCTGTTCTGCTATCTACATCTGGCCGCCGCGCCGAAACTTGCGCGCGAGTTGATGGCACGCGGGGTAACCGCAATAGCCTACGAAACAGTGGGCAAACCAGGCAATGGCCTGCCGCTGTTGCAGCCGATGTCCGACATTGCCGGACGACTGGCACCGCAAATGGGCGCGCTGGGGCTGCACAAGACGCATGGCGGAAACGGCAAGCTGATTTCCGGCCTGCCCGGTGTGCCACCTGCGCATGTGGTCATCATCGGCGCCGGCGTGGTCGGCATGAGCGCGACGCGCGTGGCAACCGGACTTGACGCACGCGTGACCTTGATCGACCGCAATGCACACAAGCTCGCCCATGCCGAAGCGCTGTTTGGCGCGCGCGTGGAAACCCGGTTTTCCTCGCCCGATGCGATTGCCGATTGCCTCACGCATGCCGACATCGTGGTGGGCGCCGCGCAGATTCCCGGTCGCCATGCACCGCGCCTGATCAGCCGTGCGTTGCTGAAACAGATGTCCGCAGGCGCTGTTCTGGTCGACGTAGCCATCGACCAGGGCGGCGTCGCGGAAACGTCGCGCCCCACCACCCACAGCAATCCCTTTTTCGTGGTTGATGGCATCGTTCACTATTGCGTCACCAACATGCCCGGCGCGGTCGCGCGCACCGCCACCGATGCGCTCACCCATGCCACCCTGCCCTATGTCATGACGTTGGCTGCGGAAGGCTTTGCTGCGCTGGATACCGATGTCGGACTGAAAGCGGGACTGCAGGTCCACGCGGGGGACATCACCCACGCCGGGTTGGCGCAGGAATTGAAAACCGGCTGATTCAGGGCCGGGTTGCGGCAGGCATTTCACTTCCTGATCTTCGCGCTACGCCAGCGCCTGCGCCGTCTCCATCGCTCGTATCAGGTCACTGCTGTAGATCGCCTGAAACCACTGATGCGCCGCATTGAATGCCATCGCCAGCGCCTGCACCGCCCGGTCTCGTTGAGCGGAATGTCAGTGTGTCCCTGAATGCGCCTCATGACATTCCAGTCGGTTTCGCCGTGACGGATGAAACAGATGCGGATCGCGATGGTTTTGGAAATCTGATGCATATCAATTGGATGAGAACTGGACTATATAAAAGAGGAATCTGACATATATAAATAGCAAAGATGGTGTCGGCTTTGGCAACCAAACAACACTTTTTCCGAGTTCCCCATGGCAAAGGGCTGCGTCAACTTGACACACTCCTTCATAAATAGATATATTTATCCTTATATGTGATTACATCGCTGTATTCGCATTTACTAATCCAGTTATCAATCACGGGAGACGTGTATGGAAGCGACAACTTACAACTATAAGGTCGTCCGACAGTTCGCCATCATGACGGTGGTATGGGGCATTGTCGGGATGCTGGTCGGGGTGATCCTGGCCTCACAATTGATCTGGCCTGAGCTGACCTTTGGCATCGAATGGCTTTCCTATGGACGTCTTCGTCCGCTACACACCAATGCGGTGATCTTTGCGTTTGGTGGCTCGGCGATGTTTGCGGTGTCGTATTACATCGTGCAGCGTACCTGCCAGGTGCGGCTGTGGGCCGAGAAACTGGCGGCCTTCACGTTCTGGGGGTGGACGCTGGTGATCGTGCTGGCCGCCATCACCCTGCCGATGGGTTACACCAGCTCCAAGGAATACGCCGAGCTTGAATGGCCGATCGACATTCTGATCACGGTCGTGTGGGTGGCGTATGCGGTGGTGTTTTTCGGCACCATCATGAAACGCAAAACCAAACACATCTACGTGTCCAACTGGTTTTTCGGCGCCTACATCATCGTCATCGCGATCCTGCACATCGTCAACAGCATGGAACTGCCGGTGACACTAACCAAGTCGTACTCGATGTACTCTGGCGTGCAGGACGCGATGGTGCAGTGGTGGTACGGCCATAACGCGGTGGGCTTTTTCCTCACCACCGCCTTCCTCGGCATGATGTATTACTTCATTCCTAAACAGGCCGGTCGCCCGATCTATTCGTATCGGCTGTCGGTGGTGCACTTCTGGTCGCTCAATTTCATCTACATGTGGGCCGGCCCACACCATCTGCAATACACCGCGCTGCCCGACTGGGCACAATCGCTCGGCATGGTGTTTTCCCTGATGCTGCTGGCACCGAGCTGGGGCGGCATGATGAACGGCATCATGACGCTATCCGGCGCGTGGCATAAACTGCGCACCGACCCCATCCTCAAGTTCATGGTGACCGCGCTGTCGTTCTACGGCATGTCGACCTTCGAAGGCCCGATGATGGCGATCAAGACGGTCAACGCATTGAGCCACTACACCGAATGGACCATCGGCCATGTGCACTCCGGCGCGCTGGGCTGGGTGGCCATGATCACCATCGGTTCGATGTACTACCTGATTCCGCGCCTGTTCGGGCGCGAGTCGATGTTCAGCACCAAGCTGATCGAATGGCATTTCTGGCTCTCCACCATCGGCGTGGTGCTGTACATCGCCGCGCTGTGGATCGCCGGGGTGACGCAGGGCCTGATGTGGCGAGCATCGAATGCTGATGGCACGCTGACCTACAGCTTCGCCCAGGTGGTCAACACCATGTATCCCTTCTACGGCATTCGTCTCGTGGGCGGCGCCATGTTCTTCAGCGGCATGCTGATCATGGCTTACAACGTCTGGCAGACAACACGGCTGGGCCGCGCGGTGAATGACGCGCCCATCCCGCAAGCTGTCCACGCCTAAGGAGACCGAACATGATTACGCATCAAAGCATTGAAAAGAATCTCGGTCTGCTGATTGTGCTGACCATCCTCATTGTCAGCGTCGGCGGTCTGGTGCAGATCGTGCCGCTGTTCTTCCAGACGTCCACCACCACCCCAGTGGCGGGTCTGAAACCCTATACGGCCCTGCAACTGTCGGGACGTGACATCTACATTCGCGAAGGCTGCGTCGGTTGCCATTCGCAGATGATTCGTCCGTTCCGTGCCGAGACCGAACGCTACGGTCACTATTCAGTGGCTGGCGAGTTCGTCTACGATCGCCCTTTCCTGTGGGGATCCAAGCGCACCGGTCCCGATCTGCAACGCGTCGGCGGACGCTATTCCGATGCCTGGCACGTGGCGCACCTGATGAATCCGCGCGACGTGGTACCGGAATCCAACATGCCCGCCTATCCCTGGCTGGATCGTCCGCTAAACGACGCCGTGATCCAGAAAAAAATGCGCATGCTGAACGTTGTGGGCACTGGCTACACCGAGCAGGAAATCGCCGAGGCGCCCGCCGCGCTGAAAGGCAAAACCGAGCTCGAAGCCCTCATCACCTACCTGCAGGTGCTGGGCATCCACGCCCCCAAGAACTGATCCAGCATGGATAGCGGATTGATCAGCGGCATCGTCACGGCCATCTTCATTTTTGTGTTCATCGGCATCGTCTGGTGGGCCTATAGCCGTGGCAACAAGCAAAGTTTTGAAGACGCAGGTCGTTTGCCTTTCGAGGAAGATGACGCGCCCATCAGCAAGGGAGACAAGCAATGAGTGATTTCACCAGTGGCTTCTGGCCAATTTACATCAGCGTCCTCACCCTGGCGAGCATCGTCGGTACCTGGATATTTTTGAAGAAACAGACCACCCGCAAGCTCGCACCCGGCGAAAAGGCCGAGTTGATGGAACACACCTGGGACGGCGACCTGCAGGATTTCAACAACCCGCTGCCGCGCTGGTGGCTCGGCCTGTTTTACGGCACGATGGTGTTTGCACTGGCCTACCTGGTGTTATGGCCGGGGCTGGGTAATTTCGCCGGCGTGCTGGGCTGGACCTCCAAGGGTGAATACGAGGCCGAGGTGAAAGCGGCTGAAGCCAAATTCCAGCCGGTGTATGCCGGATTCATGAAGCAGGACATTGCCACCGTGGCAGCCGACCCCGATGCGCGCGCCATCGGCAAGAACCTGTTCCTGACCTATTGCTCGCAGTGCCATGGCTCGAATGCGGAAGGCTCGAGGGGCTTCCCCAATCTGACCGATAACGACTGGTTGTATGGCGGAGAGCCCGACACCATCAAAACCACCATCACCGGCGGCCGCAACGGCATGATGCCGGCGATGGGTGAGGTTCTGGGAATCGAAGGCACCCGGGAAGTTGCGAACTATGTGATGTCGCTATCGGGCCGAAAGCACGATGCGACGCTGGCCGCAGCTGGTCAGACCAAATTCGCCGAGAACTGCGCTGCCTGTCACATGCCTGATGGCACCGGCATGAAGGCACTGGGTTCCGCCAATCTCACCGACAAGGTATGGCTGTATGGCGGCTCCGAGGCTACGATTATCGAAACCATTACCAAAGGTCGCAACGGTCATATGCCGGCCATGACCCAAACGCTCGGTAGCACGTCCAACCAGGAAGCCAAACTACATTTGCTGGCAGCTTACGTGTACAGCCTGTCGCAAAAGCAATAAACCTCACCGGCTCGCCGGTTAGTCCGGCGAGCCGCTTGAACGCATTGCCTGAATCAGCGGGCTCAGTGCGCTCAAGCGGCTCAATCTCATAACGGAAAAATGCATTGACCCAAGACGACCCATCCGCCTCCGCAGAAGCGCCGATCGAGCAGCAGCTTTACGCGATCCACCAGAAAATACAGCCTCGTGCAGTACATGGGGTGTTTGCCAATTGGCGGATCGCGCTGGTATTGCTGACCCAGACGCTTTACTACGGCATGCCCTGGCTGCAATGGGACAACCGTCAAGCGGTGCTGTTCGATCTGGCTGCCCGGAAATTCTATATTTTCGGCCTGGTGTTCTGGCCGCAGGATTTTATTTATCTCACGGGCCTGCTTATTTTGTCGGCGTTGGCGCTGTTTCTGTTCACCGCGGTGGCCGGCCGCCTGTGGTGCGGCTATGCTTGCCCGCAAACCGTATATACAGAAGTTTTCATGTGGGTGGAGAAGTGGCTGGAAGGCGACCACCTCGCGCGCAAGAAACTCGATAAATCGCCGTGGAATGCCAACAAACTGAAAAAACGTGGCCTGAAGCATATCGTGTGGTTTGCACTCGCGTTGTGGACCGGCTTCACCTTCGTCGGTTATTTCTCCCCGGTCCAGACACTGGCAGTTGACACGATCCACGCCAGCCTTGGCCCATGGGAAACCTTCTGGATTCTGTTCTACGCCTTTGCCACCTGGGGCAATGCCGGCTTCATGCGCGAACAGGTGTGCAAGTACATGTGCCCTTATGCGCGTTTCCAGAGCGTGATGTTCGACTCCGACACGCTGACCGTGACCTACGACAACTCGATAGGGGAGCCACGCGGTCCACGCAGCAAGAAAACCGATTACGTGGCGGCCGGCCTCGGCACCTGCGTCGACTGCAATGTCTGCGTACAGGTCTGCCCCACCGGCATCGACATCCGCAACGGTCTGCAATACGAATGCATCGGCTGCGCCGCCTGCATCGATGGATGCGACCAGATCATGGACAAGATGGGCTACCCGCACGGACTGATCCGCTACACAACCGAGAATGTGGTGAAAGGCCAATACCCCGACAGCGGCATTCTGAAGCACGTGCTGCGCCCGCGCACCCTGATTTACAGCGTGCTGATGCTGGCCATCAGCGGGGCCTTTGTCTTCAGCCTCGCCACCCGCGTGCCGCTGCGTGTCGACGTGGTACGAGACCGGGCTGCGCTGTCAAAGGAAACCGACGACGGCCTGATTGAAAATGTCTATCGCATGCAACTCATCAACAAGGATGACCAGGCACATCGCTACACCATCCAGGCGCAGGGTATAGACGGCTTGCAAGTAGTGACCACCGCACGGGAAATTGCAGCGGGCCCATTGCAGACCATAGACATTCCGGTGAGCCTGATTGCCGATCCGGTCAATCTCAAAGGCCACTCGATCGAGGTGCATTTCATCGTGCAAACAACGGATGATCCGCGTATCAAAAACAATGTCACAACCAAATTTTTCAACCGATGACAGCCATGATGAAACCTGCCCAGCACGCCAAACCCTGGTATCGCGAACCGTGGCCGTGGTTTCTCATCAGCCTGCCTGCCACCGCCGTCATCGCCGGCCTGACCACCGCATGGATCGCTTTCTCCAGCGCTGACGGCCTGGTCGTGGGCGATTACTACAAGGCCGGGCTGGCCATTAACCAGACGCTGGCGCGCGACGACGCTGCGCGTGCGCTGGCGCTCACCGCCACCTTGCAGTCCGATGGAGGCGCCCTGGCGCTGAGCCTGGGCGGACACTTGCGAACCTACCCGCAACAACTCGATTTAACGCTGGCCCACCCGACCCGTCAGGGCCTGGATCAGACACTAGTCCTCAGCCATTCGGGGGGCGGGCACTATCGCACGTCGCTGCCCGCCATGCCGGCCGGAAAATGGCATGCCCAACTCTCCGATCCCGCGTCCACCTGGCGACTGTCCGGCGTGCTGCATACCCCATTCAGCCAACCCGTTATGCTGACAACGGATGCTGAATCCACCCATCAAACACAGGGAGACTGAGATGGATGTTGTCCTCGATATGCTGTTTGCCAGCCCGATTGGCCTGTTAAGCTTGTTCACTATCCTGTTCATTATTGGGATCGGGCTCTTCATGGCCGCCTGGGTCAAGCGCAACATGAACAAACCCGAAGAATAACCCTCAAGAGGAACCCGCCATGATG
>JBBQDI010000050.1:0-8291 GCA_038319505.1 Burkholderiales bacterium | reverse complement strand
GCTACGAACTGTCGGCCGATAACCAGCGCATGATGTGGGTTCCACCGGGCTTCGCGCATGGGTTTCTGGTGCTGTCCGACAGCGCCGACTTCTTGTACAAGACCACAGCCTATTACGCACCGCAAGGGGATCGCGGTATCCGCTGGGATGATCCGCTGGTCGGCGTGAAATGGCCGCTTGACGGTGCGCCCGCGTTGTCTGCCAAGGATCAGGTGCTGCCTTTCTTCAAGGACGCCGAGGTCTACCCATGACGACCTCTCACCGTATCCTGCTCACCGGCGCCAACGGCCAGGTGGGCTGGGAGTTGCAGCGCACGCTCAGTAGCCTGGGCGAGGTAATCGCACTCGACTCCAGGGCGATGAATCTGGCAGATGCCGCCGCAGTGCGACAAAAACTGCGAGATATCGCGCCAGGAATCATCGTCAACCCGGCCGCCTACACTGCGGTTGATAAGGCGGAAAGCGAAGCTGAGCGGGCGCACGCAGTGAACGCAACTGCACCCGGCATTCTTGCCGAGGAAGCCGACAGGCTGGGTGCGCTGCTGGTGCATTACTCCACCGATTATGTGTTCAACGGCAGCGGGGATCTGCCGTGGCGCGAAGACGATGCCTGCGACTCGATCAATGTTTACGGCGCGACCAAGCTGGCAGGCGAACGCGCCATCCAGGCCACGGACTGCCGCCATCTCATTTTTCGTACGTCCTGGGTCTATGGCGCGCGCGGCAGCAATTTCCTGCTGACCATGCGCCGCCTGATGCGGGAGCGACCGGAACTGAAGATCGTCGCCGACCAGATTGGCGCGCCGACCTGGTGCCGTGATCTCGCCGAGGCAACGGCCCAGATCGTGAGCCAGATCAGTTCACCGACGAGCGGGTTCGACCAGACGCCACCCTGGGGCGTGTATCACATGACCAATGGCGGCGAGACGTCCTGGCACGGTTTCGCCGAGGCCATCCGGGCACTCCACGCGCACGACGAAACGCATGCGCTGGCACGCCTGCTTGGCATCCCCAGCAGCGACTACCCAACCCCGGCCAAGAGGCCGCTCAATTCACGCCTGAATAACGACAGGCTGGAACAGGTTTTTGGTTTGCGCCTGCAGGATTGGCACGCGGCACTGGCGTTGTGTATGGAATCAAACAACGAGTGATAACGATGATCGGGAGAAACGCGTGAACGTGTTATTGACGGGTGGCGCGGGCTATATTGGCTCGCACACCGCAGTGGAATGTCTGGCAGCCGGGCACGAGGTGGTGGTGTTCGACAACCTGTCCAACAGCAGCCCGATGTCGCTGGAGCGGGTGGCGCAGATAGCGGGCAAACCCGTGACGTTCGTGCAGGGCGATATTCGCGACCGCACTGCGCTGCGCAAGTTGTTTGCCGATCACGCCATTGATGCGGTGGTGCATTTTGCCGGACTGAAGGCGGTGGGCGAATCGGTGGACAAACCACTGCTTTATTACGACAACAATATTGCGGGCAGCATAGTGTTGTTCGAGGAAATGGATGCCGCCGGGGTGAAGGCGGTGGTGTTCTCGTCGTCCGCCACGGTGTATGGCGATCCGGCGACGGTACCGATCACCGAGGACTTCCCGCTGTCTGCGACCAATCCCTATGGCCGTTCCAAACTGTTTATTGAAGATATGTTGCGCGACATCGCGCGCGCGGATGCGGGCTGGAACATTGCGCTGCTGCGCTATTTCAATCCGGTTGGCGCACACGAATCAGGACTGATCGGCGAAGACCCGCGCGGCATCCCCAACAACCTGATGCCCTACGTGGCGCAGGTGGCGGTGGGTCGCCGCCCGCACCTCAGTGTGTTCGGCGGCGATTACCCGACACCGGACGGTACCGGGGTACGCGACTACATTCACGTGGTTGATCTGGCGCGCGGACATGTGGCGGCGCTGAACAAGTTGCTGCAGTTGGGCGGCGTGCAGACCTGGAACCTGGGCACCGGGCGCGGGGTGAGTGTGCTCGATATGGTGCGCGCGTTCGAGGCGGCCAGCGGAATGCCGGTGCCGTATCAGATCGTGGCGCGTCGCCCGGGCGATGTGGCGCAATGCTGGGCGGCTACGGCGCGCGCAGAGCAGGAGTTGGGCTGGCGTGCGGAATTCGATCTGCCGCGCATGTGCGCGGATTCATGGCGCTGGCAGCAGGGTAATCCGGAGGGGTATTTGTGAATCAGATGCAAGAATCAAGTCACAAGGTATGTGTGGCCAGGCATAAGGCCGTTCGCTTCCCTTGCATCTTGTAACTTGCACTTGTTCAACGTTTTCCGAAAAGCCCACGCCCGCGGAAATATTGCACCGCCAGCCAGCCGCCAAACAGCCCGCCGAGGTGGGCGAAGTGGGCGACCCCCGCGGTGGTGTTGGTGACGCCGAGAAGGAGTTCGACAGCGCCGTAGCCCAGTACGAACGTGCGGGCAGGGATCCGGATGAAGGGCAGAAAAATGATGCTGATGACGCGAGTGGGGAAATACAGCGCGTAGGCCAGCAGCAGACCGAACACACCGCCTGATGCACCAATGACCGGTCCGGTCGCATGCAAAAAATAACCGCTGACGGTGATCTGCGTCATGGCGGCGACCACCACGCTGATCAGATAGGTGAGTAGGTAGCGCAATTCGTCCCAGCGTTTTTCCAGTTCGGCGCCAAACATCCAGATGGCGATCATGTTGAATCCCAGATGCAGCAGCGAGCCATGCAGAAAGCTGTAGGTGACCAGTTGCCACAGATGAAACGCGCCGCCCGAACCCGGCGGCCACAGGCCGAAGACGCGGATGATGTCAGGGCCGGTGGCAATCCCCAGCATGTATACCAGAACATTCAGCAGGATGAGGGCGTAGGTAATCTGCGGCATGACGATTGTGATTCAGGTTTTGAAATCCAGGTTGCCCGGGGAAATCAGGCTACGGGTTCCCAGTGTTGCAATTTCAGTTGCAGCGTTTGCTGACCATTGAATTCGTTGGGCATCAGCGCGTAGACGGCGCGGATGCGGTTGGGCAGCAGGTCGGGGTGAAAAAATCGCATGGCTTCAAATACGTTGCCGTCACGCGCCAACTTCAATTTCAGATGTTTTTCGCCAACGATGCGTTGTGACGTGACGTCGAACAGTGCGCTGAACAGCGGGGCGGGGAAGCCTTGCCCCCAGACTGCATGATCAAGCTGTTCGGCAAGTGCGTAACTGTGATCGGCAGCGGCAAGTTCACCATCGGTTTCGATCACGCCTTCCAGATCCGCCGGGTCGATCAGCTCGCGCACCACAGCCTCGAATGCCGTGGCAAATGCTTCATGGCCGCCAGCGGGAATGCTGAGTCCCGCCGCCATGGCGTGGCCGCCGAATTGTTTGATCAGGCCGGGATGGCGTTTGTCGACAAGGTCGAGCGCATCGCGCAGGTGCAGGCCGGGGATGGAACGTCCCGAGCCTTTGAGTTCGCCAGCATCGTTGCTGGCGAAGACGATGGTGGGGCGGTGGAACTTGTCCTTCAGTCGCGATGCCAGGATGCCGATGACTCCAATGTGCCAACCGGGTTGCCAGGCGGTGAGGCTCACGGCATTCGCAGGCTGAAAATCGGCCAGGATGGCGAGCGCTTCGTCCTGCATGTCGGATTCGATGACGCGGCGTTCACGATTGAGTGTGTCGAGCCGCTGCGCCAGTTGCTGTGCGGTGGCGGGGTCATCGGCCAAAAGACATTCGATGCCAAGCGCCATGTCGTCGATGCGCCCGGCTGCATTGAGGCGCGGGCCGAGCATGAAACCGAGATCGAACACGGTGGCGCGCGTGGGCTCGCGCCCGGCAGCGCGAAACAGCGCATTGACGCCGGCGCTGGCCTTGCCCGCACGCATCCGCGCCAGACCCTGGGCGACCAGGGTGCGGTTGTTGGCGTCGAGCCTGACCACATCGGCGACGGTGCCGAGTGCGACCAGATCGAGCAGCGTGCGCAGATCCGGTTCGGCTTGCTCTGCATACGACCCGCGCTTGCGCAATTCAGCGCGCAGCGCCAGCAACACATAAAACATGACGCCCACGCCCGCCAGATTTTTGGACGTGAAGGTGCAGCCCGGCTGGTTGGGATTGACGATACAGGCGGCATCCGGCAAGGCGTCGCCGGGCAGGTGATGGTCGGTGACCAGCACCGGGATGCCGAGCGCGTTTGCCGCCGCAACGCCTTCGACTGCGGCGATGCCGTTATCCACTGTCACCAGCAGGTCGGGCTGGCGTTCGGCAGCAAGTTTCACGATGTCGGGGCTGAGGCCGTAGCCGTGTTCGAGCCGGTTGGGAACCAGATAGTCGACCTGCGCGCCGAGCATGCGCAGGCCGCGCATCCCGACCGCGCAGGCGGTCGCGCCGTCAGCGTCGTAGTCGGCAATGATGAGCAGGCGCTTGTTTGCGTGGATGGCATCGGCCAGCATCGCGGCGGCACGTTCGATGTGTAACAGGCCAGTAGGTGGCAGTAACTGCGGCAACCGGTGCGCGACCTGGTCGGGATGGGTAACGCCACGTGCGGCAAACAGCCGCGCCCAGACCGGTGCGAGTCCGGCCTGTTCAAGGGCGGTGCAGTCATCGGCAGGGCAGGGACGGATGGTGATGGCAGGCATGGTGCGATTGTAGGGGGTGTGACGCGGGCGCGCTTGGATATGGGGTTCAGAAATCAGTCAGCGCGACGATTTTCCTATTGAGGGCGCGTAGTAAACTCTCAGTATGAGCCATCTACTTCCGCTTTCCCGTGTAGTCAAGCTGGTCGGACAGCCGCGCCATGCGCTGCAGGAGATGATCCGTGGCGGCACGCTGGCGACGTTTGACGGCATGGTTGATCTTGATGAATTGCTGCGCGTGTTTCCCGGGGTGAAGTGGGACGACGATGCGGAGATTCGCAGGGTCACTGAAATCAAGGAAAGGGCGTTTGCCAAACGGGTGCGCGAGCGGGCGTTGCCGGACAAGGACGTGCTGGCAGCGCGACTGAACGCGTTAGGCGACGAGTACGCGGCAGCCAAGGCATTGCTGATTCATTATGCAAACGTCATGACCTGGCTTGACGAAAAAATTGACGAAATGGACGAAAACGTAAGCACCGAGACTCATCACGCCCTGCACAGCGTGCGCGCATTTCTGCTACGCAACCTGGCCGAGATGCCGCCGGATGCAGTGCAGGCACAAGCAGCGATTGCTCAAGAAAGGATACTTAAAGTTATGGCGCCGAACGTTACGATCCAGCCGAGCGGCCACGAATTTCCTGTCGAAGGGAACGATACGCTTCTTGAGGCCGCACTTCGCAATGGGGTGTCGCTCAACTACGGCTGCAGCAACGGGACCTGTGGCGATTGCAAGGCACGTTTGCTGTCGGGTGACGTACGGAAGGTTCATGCGCATGACTACGTGCTGAAGCAGGCGGAAAAGGATGCGGGGGTGATCCTACTGTGTTCGTATGCGCCGGTGAATGATGTGGTCATCGAGGCCAATGTGGAGGGTGCGCATGATATTCCGACACAGCAGCTTGTCGCCAAGGTGAAATTGGTGGAGGTATTCAACCCTCAGATGGCCGCGTTGCACATACTGGCGCCGCGCAGTCAGCGTTTGCGTTTCCTCGGTGGGCAGAGCATTCAGGTAAGTGTGAATGGGGCCAGCGGACGCTATGCGATTGCCAGTTGCCCGTGTGAGGATCGCCATATCGAGGTGCAGATTCCGCGCCGCCCGGGTGATGCGTTCGCCGAGGCGGTATTCAGTGAGTTGAAAGCCAATGATGCGGTGAATGTCGAAGGTCCGTACGGCGATTTCGTGCTGGATGAGGACTCGCCGCGCCCGGTGATTTTCCTGGCTTTTGGCGCGGGCTTTGCGCCGATCAAGAGCCTGATCCAGCATGCCATGTCGCTGGAATTCGTCGAGTCGATGGATCTGCACTGGCTGGCAAACGGGGAAGGGCATTATCAGGACAACCTGTGTCGCGCCTGGACCGATGCGCTGGACAATTTCAACTACGTCCCTCACGCGGCCACCGAAGATAACGCTGCCTTGCTGAAAAGCATCGTGCTGGATTACCCGGATTTGCACCGCTTTGACGTTTATGCGGCTGGTACTGCAGCGCAGCTGGAACAGGCGCGTGAGCATTTCGTAAGCGGCGGCTTACGCGAGGCAAGCTGGTTTGCGGGTGAGTTGGACGCCTGAATGCTGCGGGTTTTTCTTTATCTATGGGCATTGCCCGTGACGCTGCTCGGTCTGCTGGTTGCGCTGATTGCACGCGCCAGCGGCGGCGATTTGCATCGGGTGGATGGGGTACTGGAAGCCGCAGGTGGCTGCCCGGCCTGGGTGCTTAGGCGCGGTTTTCCATTCAGCGGCTCGGTGGCAGCCATTACGCTCGGCCACGTGGTGGTGGGCGTGTCATCCCATGCCTTGGCTGCGACGCGTAAGCACGAGCGCGCACATGTAAAGCAGTTTGAGCGCTGGGGAGTGTTGTTGCTGGTGCTGTACCCGCTGGCCGGCGTGCTCGCCTGGGTGCGCGGGGGCAACCCGTATCGCGACAATCTGTTTGAGCGTGAAGCGCGGGCAGCTGAATGAGTTGACCTGGGTTGCCGGGCAGGTTAATCGGGTGCGTTCCCAGTCCGGAAAGCCCGATCTCGTTGGCGATCGGGCGGCCTCGATAATGGATCTGGCGGCTAACGACTTAAAAAATATCGTCAGGTAGATCGTTGTGCGATCCATCACAAAATGGCTTGGTTTTGGTGTGCTTGCAATTGCATAGCCACACAGTGGTTTTTTCCTCGATGACAAACGACGTCGGTTCCATATCCGTACCTTCATGCGAGCCGTCGCAAAATGGCTGCGTCATTGAGCGGCCGCATGAACACCACCAGTATTCACCAGGTTCGAGTTCGAGTTCGGCGGGATTGCGGTCATATACAACGGGTTCGGACATGGAGACTCCTGTGCAAAAAGCCTCATTCTAGTCGGATTGATGGCAATGAAATCCGTACTGATATTGTGCCAATTGAGTTTGGCTCGACGAAACAAGCGGGAGTCAGGGGTAGTTAAGTCCTCCTGCCGATTTTCCTGATCACAGAAACCGGTCCAGTAGTTTGCGGCTGTGCCGATCAAGTGAATGCAGATCGCGGATCAGGAACTGGATGCCGTGGCTGTCCGCAATCATGAGCGTGGCGGCGCCCAGACGGCGAATGTCGTCTTCACCTTTGAGAATGAAGCGGGTCTCGCCGCGATCGGTTTCGACGCTCCAGGTGCTGGGCGTGGCAAAGGTGGAAACCTGGAGCAGGCGGCGAATCTCGGGCACGAATTCGCGGCTGGCGAGTTCTGCTTCGACCAGGCTGCGGGTGGCGTCGGGCAGCGTGTCCAGACGCTCGATCCAGGCCAGTTCGTGGCCATCCGACCCGACCAGGGCGATGCCTTCGGCTGGGGCTGCAATCGGAAACGCGCGCACCGGCACCACGTTGTCATGCACGCCGCCGTCGGCGGCAGTCAACTGGAGTCGGCCATGGTTGTTGCGGGTGAGCTGAAAATCGACAGTCGTCATGGCAGTCATTTGGGCATCGGGGGTTTGGGTTCGGCGCTGGCTGTGGGTGGCTCGTCCAGGTCGGTGTCGACGTTGCGAGCCTGGGCCTGATAAAGCCGGTAATAGTGGCCCTCACGCGCCATCAGCGTGTCGTGGTTGCCCACCTCGACGATCTGCCCGCGGTCCATGACGACCAGCCGGTCGGCTTGGCGCAGGGTGGACAGGCGGTGGGCGATGGCGAGCGTGGTGCGCCCGCGTACCAGGTTGTCGAGCGCCTTCTGGATTTCCTTCTCTGTCTCGGTATCGACCGACGAGGTGGCCTCGTCGAGGATGAGAATGGGTGGGTCGATCAGCAGCGCACGGGCGATGGAAATGCGCTGGCGCTCGCCGCCGGAGAGGCCCTGGCCGCGCTCGCCCACCATCGAATCGTAGCCTTGCGGCAGGCGCAGGATGAATTCGTGGGCATGCGCCGCGCGTGCGGCGGCAATGATCTCTGAGCGGCTGGCATCGGGTTTGCCGTAGGCGATGTTTTCGGCAATGGTGCCGAAGAACAGGAAGGGTTCCTGCAGCACCAGGCCGATGTGGCGGCGGTAATCGGCCACCGCAATGCGGCGCAGGTCGGTGCCGTCGATGCGGATCGAGCCCTCGGTCACGTCGTAGAAGCGGCAGATCAAGTTGACCAGGGTGCTCTTGCCCGAGCCGCTGTGGCCGACCAGGCCGATCATCTCGCCAGGTTTTATTGCCAGGGCGAGGCCGCGACTCACCGACCGGTTGCCGTCGCGAAAGCCCA
>JBBQDI010000049.1:0-8328 GCA_038319505.1 Burkholderiales bacterium | reverse complement strand
CGCCTGGTTTTACCTGGCTGCCAGCCTGGCCGCTTTTCTCGCGTATGCACTCGATAAATCGGCAGCAAGAAACGGCCAGTGGCGAACCCAGGAAAGTACCTTGCACTTTATTGGCCTGGCCGGTGGGTGGCCAGGTGCTTTGGTGGCACAACGTCTTCTTCGTCACAAGTCCAGGAAGCTGTCATTTCAAATCGTGTTTTGGGTCACGGTCATGCTCAATTGCTGCGCCCTTGCATGGTTTTTCTCGGCCTCGGGGAACGTGATGCTGCGTTCCATGCTTGGTGCGGCATGAGCATCACCCCCTTCCAGGCGCTTGCCTGTCCGCTGGACGGCCTACCCCTGCATTGCAATGGTTCAGCCTGGCACTGCGAATCCGGTCACAGCTTCGACATCGCCAGCCAGGGCTATACCCATCTGTTGCCGGTGCAAAACAAACGCTCGCGCGATCCCGGCGACAGCAAGGAGATGATCGCGGCGAGGCGGCGGTTTCTCACGGCTGGTTTTTACCAGCCGATTGCCGCTGCGGTGAGCCGGGCCATGCTGGCCAATTTGCCTGCAGACGCATCGATCAGCTGTCTCGATGCCGGATGTGGTGAGGGCTACTACCTGGGCCAGTTGGCCGCAGCGGTGGGTGTCACGCAAACCCTGGCGCTGCTGGGACTGGATATTTCCAAGTGGGCCGTGTTGTCGGCCGCCAGGCAGGACAAGCGCGTGAACTGGGTGGTGGGCAGCAACGCCAACCTGCCGGTGCTGCCGGGCACACTGGATCGCGTGCTGTGCATGTTCGGCTTCCCCGTGTATGCGGAATTTGCGCGAGTGCTGAAGCCGGGTGGCCAACTGTTGCAGGTGGATGCCGGGCCAGACCATCTGCGCGAATTGCGCGAGATCATCTACCCCAGCCTGAAGCCGGAACGCACGACCGAGATGCCAACGCCGGCAGGCTTCAGCCGCCTGCCGACGGAAACGGTTCGCTTCTCCATAAATCTGACCAACGCCGAACAGATTGCCGATCTGCTGACGATGACGCCGCATCTCTATCGTGCCAAGGCCGAGGGCCGCGCGGAGGCCGCGGCGTTGACGGCCCTGTCGCTCAGCGTGGATGTGCGGCTGACGGGTTTTGAACGGACCCAGGGTACAGATTAACCCTCCCGCTTGATGCCCGGTCCCCTCCATTTCTTTCGTAGCCACGCAATCCTTCTCGCGGATAATAAAGCGCGGACAGCGTTCATCGCTCTTTTTGATGGGCCTGGCTATTAATCAGGACGCAATACAGCATGGAATTTTTTCGAGAACTTCATTACGCCGATGTGGACATTCCCCACCTCAAGCGCTTGTTAACGATTAACAACCTGACAAGCCTGTGCAAGTCCATTAGCACGACAACTCCGAGCAACGAAAGTGAAGGCGACATTTATTGCATTTGGGGCGCGTTCAACGTGCGCCGCGAAGAAATAAGACACGGCGTCCGCTACGCATTGATCAATTGCCCGCATGCGCTGGCATGGACGGTTACGTATGATGAAGCGCATCAAAATTTGATCATCCACTGCACGATCAACAAGATGCAACAAGACCCTGAATTCATCGACTCGATCAACGAATTTGTTTCGGACTGGTCACATGGGATGACGCAAGCTTTACAGAAATAACGGGGGCGCCTGCACGGGTCATTTTCTTCCGGCAAGCGAAGCCATCCACCCAGCCAAACCGGAAGCGTCCATGGCGCCCGTCCTGAATTCTTTCTGCCCCGGAATACCCCGATTTTCCTGCCCCCCCAATTTGATTCGAACGACAAAACAGTCAATGCATGACAAAGGCTTTCCACCCATAGCCGACACGCACGCGCGAGTGCTGATCCTCGGCAGTCTGCCTGGGCAGGTGTCACTGCAGCGGCAGCAGTACTACGCCCTGCCCCAGAATGCATTCTGGAAGATCATGGGCCGACAGTTCGGCGTAGGCCCGGAGTTGCCCTACGCGGAACGCGCGCAATGCCTGGTCCGGAATGGAATCGCACTGTGGGACGTCTGTGCCGCTGCGCAACGGCCGGGCAGCCTCGACGCCGCTATCGTGCATGCAAGCGTGGTGCCCAATGACTTCGCTTCGTTCATCGGATCCCATCCGGACATCGGCTTGATCTGCTTCAACGGCGCCAAGGCCGCCGACCTCTACCGGCGGCTCGTGCTGCCCGGCTTGCCGGCCACCCTACGCGCCATCCGTACCGAAACCCTTCCATCCACCAGCCCTGCCCATGCAGCCATGCCGTTTGAAGAAAAACTGGCACGCTGGTCGGCTGTACTGCAAAATTGAATTGTCCAAATGGCATCATCCATTGATGCTGCCGTAAATCATTCATTCCTTCGAACCACCATGACCAACATGCAACCCACCCAACTCGACGCCGCCCATTTCGACAGCAAAGCCCGCCAATGGGACGACAACCCGGTGTTCCAGGAACGCGGGCTCAAGATCGCGCAGGCCATTCGGCAAGCCGTGCCCTTGCATTCCCGCATGAGCGCGCTCGATTACGGCTGCGGCACGGGCCTGCTTTCGTTTCCGCTCAAGGATGAACTCGGCGCGATCCTGATGGCCGACAGTTCGGGCGGCATGCTCGAGGTGGTGGCCAAGAAAATTGCCGCGCAGGGCGTGACCAACATGACGCCGATGAAGCTGGACCTGCTGATCGACCCGCCGCCGGCGCAACACTTCGACCTGATTGTCACCGCAATGACGCTGCACCACGTGCCCGACACCCAACACATCCTGCGCGTCTTCCACGGCCTGCTGAACCCCGGTGGCTATCTGTGCGTCGCCGACCTAGACCAGGAAGATGGCTCGTTTCACGGCCCTGAGGTCGACGTTCACCACGGCTTCGACCGCGCTGACCTGACTCAGTGCGCCATACAAGCGGGGTTTGCCGACGTGCAGTTCCAGACCGTGTTCAGCATTGCCAAGGAACGCGAGACCGGGACGCGGGACTACCCGGTGTTCTTGATGACCGCACGATGCACAGGCGCATAGCGAGAGGATCCCGGAATGGGTTTCGAATACATGTTTTTTGATGAAGCGCTGCGCGACCGTTTCATGGATTTCGCGGCGGTGCACGGTATCGCCAGCACGATGCGGCCGGATGAGATTGCAGGCTTTGTGGTCACCCTGCCGGACGGGTTGGCCGATGACTTGCAGGATGCGGTCGATGCCGAGTACGAATCGATCATGGACGCACAAATGCTGCTCGCCGAGTCGGACGAGGCGTTGGTCAGCCACCAGGCTGTCGGCGTCACGGTGACGCTGGCAGATGGCACGACCCGCGACGTTCGTATTCCCCCTGCGATCGCACGTCGCCTCATCACGCATTTCACACCCGAAGAAGTCCACGAAATCGCGACCGCGATTGCGCAAGGCGTCGAGAATCCGATCGATGGGCCGCTCTGTCACAAGCCGCCCGAATAGTCGCCACTCAAGCGATCCTGCCAGGACACCCCTGACCGCTTCGACTGAACGCCTGTCCCAGCAGATGCGAGGGTGCACGAGCCTGGCTATGGAAAGACGAATAACGCCCATTAAAAACAAAACAATCTGATCATTTGACCGGCCGGAATTGCACATTGCGCTAGACTGCGACTGGCATCCGAACAACCCGAAAAGCAGCCCTCACCGATGAATCCGCCGTTAATCCTTTTAATTATTTCGTCTTTCGTGGCGCTGGCCATGAGCGGGATTTTGTTCATCATTGCGCAGACTTACCCCAAAACCATTCGGGGCTTGCGCGAATGGAGCCTGGGCGCGCTCATCATCGCGCTGTGCTTTCCGCTGTTCATTGGCCGAGGGTATATCCCGGACCTGTTCAGCATTGTGCTGGCCAACCTGATGCTGTTGATTGCCTTCATGCTGATGAATTTTGGCACCCGGAAGTTTGCAGGCGCGCCACCGAAATTTGACTGGAAGCGGCTGTCGCTGTTTGTGCTTGCGTATGTTGGCTTGTTTATCTGGTTCACTTACATTCAACCCGATATCCGGGTGCGCGTTGCGGCCCAGGTTTTGTTCACGCTTATCGTCATTCTGGATCAGCTGCTTCTTGCCCTGAAGGCAATACCCAGAACAACGGGGCGTCATATCCTGGTCTTTTTGCTGACGATCCTGATCGGGACGAGAGTCATTCGTCTGGGCGCCATGATCCTCGGCTTTGATTCGCCTATCGGTGTTTTTGACGACTCGAGCTCGCAGCTTGTCTATCTCGCGATACCTTCCATCACGATTCCGTTCGGAACGATCAGTTTCATCATGCTCGCTTCTGAAAAGCTTCGGCAGGACCTGGAATTCAGCAGCCGCCATGATGGCTTGACCCAGTGCCTCAACAAGCACGCGGCGATTGAAGAACTCAAACGGGAAATAGCCCGTGCCACACGCCAGGCAAGCAAGCTGTCGATCATGCTGTTTGATCTGGACAACTTCAAGGAGATCAATGACACGCATGGCCATCTTGAGGGCGACAACGTGCTGGTCGACTTTTCAAAAAAAGCTAAAGCGTCTCTCCGGGTAACAGACCAGCTCGCGCGTTTTGGAGGCGATGAATTCATGGCCATTCTCCCTGGCAGTGATCTTGAACAAGCCTTGCTTGTTGCGAATCGCTTTCATGAAACGGGAAGGAAAAGCCACCCTATCGCCTGGTCAGTCAGTATTGGCGTTTCAGCATTTCTGGACAAGGACGACTCCCTGGATGCCATATTGACTCGCGCAGACAAGGCCCTTTACACGTCCAAAGCGCTGGGCCGCAATCAAACGCATGCCATATAGGCACCGCCCTCCAGCCACTCCTGGCTTGAGGGTCATGCAGGACGCCTGGACAGTGGGCTTCATTGCGTCTACGGTTGCTTTGGCAGCCGTGCCTT
Organism: Burkholderiales bacterium; assembly: GCA_038319505.1. GTDB lineage: Bacteria > Pseudomonadota > Gammaproteobacteria > Burkholderiales > Thiobacillaceae > Thiobacillus. Next base: position 3,439 of record JBBQDI010000049.1, on the reverse strand, counting down.
CGGCCACCGTCGCCGAGCCAGGCGCCCCTTGCCGCAAACATTGCCCATCACCCTGAACTGATACCCCGCCATGCGACCTCAGACCACCCTCTTCTTTGTCCACGACCCCATGTGCAGCTGGTGTTACGCCTTCCGCCCGGTGTGGGCACACATCCAGCAGCAACTCCCCACCGGTATTCATGTGCAATACATTCTCGGCGGGCTGGCGCCCGATTCCGACCAGCCAATGCCGGCAGAAACCCGTGCCTTCATTCAGGACCAGTGGCGCACGATCACCGAGCAGGTTCCGGGCACGTTATTCAACTTCGCGTTCTGGGAGAAATGCCAGCCACGGCGTTCCACCTACCCCGCCTGCCGCGCGGTACTGCTCGCCCGCCAACAGGGCAGCGCGTACGAAACTGCCATGATCAAAGCGATTCAGGATGCCTATTACCAGCAGGCACGCAATCCTTCCGACGCCGACACGCTGTGTGAACTGGCCCAACAGGTCGGGCTGGATCCTGACGCATTCAGAAGCGCGCTGAATGCCGAAACGACCCAACAGGCTTTGCTGGCAGACATCGAGTTTGCCCGCAGCATCGGCGGCAACAGCTTCCCATCGCTGTTTCTGCAGCACCATGACGCAATTCTGCCGATTCCACACCACTACACCGATGCCACCGAGGTGCTGCGCGCCATTGAAGCGGGGCTGGCTAATTAAATCAGAGCACCAGTCTCAAACATCTCCAATCAAACCAAAGGGATCCTGTTGAAACACCCAATCATGTATGTTTCTGTTATCCCTGCAACCAAGGCCTGGATATGAAACCCAGCGAAATGCATATTGCCGACCCGGATGTGAACCTCGTTGCTGACGAGAAGGAAATCATTCACAAGATTCTGACTTTGCCGGGCGCGTGCGTGCTCGAACTCGGCTGCGGCAAGGCGGACAAGACCCGCCTGGTTGCACAGTCGGCCGCCTCGGTTTTGGCGCTGGAAGTGGATCCGATACAACTCGCCAGCAACAGGGCGTCGGACACACCAGACAATGTCCAGTTCGAATACGGCGGTGCTGAAAACATTCCGGCTAAGGATTCGAATTTCGACATCGTATTGATGTTCAAGTCGCTCCACCATGTCCCAACCGAATTGATGGACGACGCACTGTCCGAAATACGCCGAGTATTGAAGCCCGGAGGTGTGGCGTATATTTCGGAGCCCGTTTTTGCGGGCGAATTCAATGAAATCCTGCGCTTGTTCCACAATGAAAAAATCGTACGCGATGCGGCTTTTGCTGCGGAGGTGAAGGCCGTTTCAACGAACCAGATGTCGCTTGTATCGCAGACGTTCTTTTTGCAACCAGTTCACTTTGATGATTTCAGCCAGTATGAAAATCAGGTTCTCGGGGTGACCCACACGGATCACCAGTTATCGCCCGATCTGCTTAATGCCGTGCGGACAAAATTCGAACAGCACATGTCACCCAGCGGGGCGAGTTTTCACATGCCCATTCGAGTCGATCTTTTCACAAAAGACGAAGAATGAGTCCAGGCAGTCAACAGGATTAGCCACGATATTCCTGGCCAGGGGCAGGCAGAAATCCATCTGTTTGCGCTATCGTTTGATCTCATCCTCCGAGGCGCGCTTGCCGCACCGCACAATGACCCTACCGACTATCTTTCAAATCCCCGTTTGTCCTTTTTGTCAGCGACTGGAAATCCTGTTGACACTGAAGGACCGACGAGACGAAGTCGACTTTCGTGTTGTCGACATCACCCAGCCACGCCCTGACTGGCTGCTGCAAAAGACACGCGGCACGACGGCGCTGCCGATTCTGGAAACCACCGACGGTCATATCATCAAGGAAAGCCTGGTGATCCTGCAGTACCTGGAGGACATTTACCCGGAGCGGCCGGTTGCCCAGCGCGACCCCTACCGGCGCGCGGTGGAAAACATGCTGACACGGATGGATGGCGAGTTTTTCAGCCAGGGCTACGGGTGGCTGATGAACCAGGACCCTGCGCGCCGCGAGGCCATGCGGGAGGGCATGCTGAAGCAATACGCGCAGTTGAATGACTTTCTGCTGGAGCACGCACCTGCCGGCCCGTTCCTGTTCGAGGACTTCGGCTGGGCGGAGACGGTGTTCACGCCCTTCTTTCAGCGTTTTGAATTTCTGGAATATTACGAAGGCTTCACCCTGCCCGATGAGCCGCACTACGCGCGTGTACGCGAGTGGGTGACCGCCTGCCTTGCGCACCCGGCTGCGCAACAGGTGACGAAGGAAGCGGTGGTCAAGCTCTATTACGACTACGCCAAGGGGGCGAGCAACGGCGGGCTGCTTCCCGGACGCAGCAAATCGTCCATGACCCTGGAGCCGGACTGGCGTGCCCGCCCATGGCCACCGAAGAACAAGTACGAATACAGTGCGACGGACGCGAAACTGGGTTTATAAATCGGTAACAAACGAGGCACTGCGGGATCCTGGGCTCGCATTCTGCGCTTTACCGCACCGAACGATATACGCCGCCCTTTTCCGGCTTGCTGAGGACCAGTTGCCAGAGTTGTCCCTGGCGGGAACGGAAAAAGCCAGCGCAGCACAGCAAGTAATATTTCCACATGCGGTAAAAGCGCTTGCCGTATTTTTTCTCCAGAAAAGGCCAGGCCGTTTCGAAGTTTTCCCACCAGGCCATCAAGGTGTGGGCGTAATCCGCGCCAAAGTTGTGCCAGTCCTCAATGATGAAGCGACGCTCCAGGGCTGTCGTCACTTCCCTGGCCGAGGGCAGCTTGCCATTGGGGAAAATGTATTTGTCGATCCATGCATCGGTCTTGGGCGAGGTGACAGCATTGCCGATAGTATGCAGCAGGAACAGACCGTCATCGTTGAGGATACGCTGCACCGTATCGAAATAGGTGGTGTAGTTTTTTTGACCAACGTGCTCGAACATGCCCACGGAAACGATCTTGTCGAATTTTTCGGAAAGGTCTCGATAGTCCATTAGTTCGATTGATACCGGAAGGCCTGCGCAACGCTCACGGGCCAGTTTTTGCTGTTCTTTCGAGACGGTGATGCCAACGACTTCAACCCCGTAGTTCTCCGCAGCAAAACGGGCCAATCCACCCCATCCGCAGCCAATCTCGAGCAGGCGTTCGCCACGCTGCAACTCCAGTTTGCGGCAGATCATGTCCAGTTTTTTATGTTGTGCATCCCTCAGCCCAGCCGCATTGTGCCAATAGGCACAGGAGTAGCTCATGGTCGGATCGAGCATGGCTTCGAACACGTCGTTGCCGATGTCGTAATGCTGCTCACCTACCTGGAAGGCACGCTGGCTGGATTGAAGGTTGAACAGGCTATGGCGCAGGATTCCACCCAGCAAGCGAAGCCGCGACCAGTTGTCGATTTTTTCTTCGACTTTCGAACTCAGCATCCGATGGAAGAATTGATCCAGATGTTCACACTCCC
>JBBQDI010000048.1:0-8414 GCA_038319505.1 Burkholderiales bacterium | reverse complement strand
GACGCGCCGCATGCCGACCATTCTGTCCCTGCTGGCTGCAGTGCTGTTCGTGTTTGCCATACCCGCCGCCTGGGCAGCCGAGCGGCCGTTCGCCGTCATCACCGCGCCGGGCGTCACCGAACATCACCTGACGCACGAGTCCGTTTCGCTGATATTCAAACGCAAGCAAAACTACTGGGAAAACGGCACCCGCATCCAGCCGGTCAACCTGCCGCCGGCGCATCCGCTGCGGCGCGCGTTCTCGCAAACCATACTGGGCCATCTGCCGGAAGACCTGGAAGATTACTGGCGTGAGATGTACTTCCACGGCGTGCTGCCACCGCACGTTCTGGCGTCGGAAGAGGCGGTCGTTCTGTTTGTGAATGCCACCCCGGGCGCAATCGGCTATGTGTCGAACTGCGTGCCCGAACACGGCGTCAATGTCGTCCTGATGGTCGGCGAATTGCCCACCTGCCCGAAGTAGCCACCCCCTGCAAGATTGGTTGACAAGACTTGCAGGGCGATAGGCCGTGCGGCGTTGACGCGCCGGCCGAACCAACCCGGCCGGATTGAATTAGATCAATCAAATCAAAATCTTGAACATGTTTTTCGGCCTGGCCTGCAAGCTGGCATTGGTATTGCGTTGTAGGTGCGTGTCTGCCCGCCGGGCTTGCCGCACACCATGCCAAGGAATCCAATGTCGCCCCTGTCCAACGCGCTCCTGCCACCGCTCGAAATCCGCACCGTGTTCCATGCATTGCACACGTTTCTGTTTGCCCGAGGCAAGGTTTCGAGCGGGGCATCCCACGCCGCCGACAGGACCATCACCCGGCCGGATTTCGAACTGATCGAGCATGTCGGCAGCGACCGTGCTGCCGTCGAAACCTTCATCAACCAGTGTTTTGCTGACTGCTTCGGATGCCGGATCGAAGGCTTCATGCCGCGCCTGTTCAGCGTGCGCAACCGGGATGGCGAGATGTGCGGTGCGTTTGGCTTGCGCTCGGCCAATCGCAATCTGTTCCTCGAGCAGTATCTCGATACCCCCATCGAAAAAACCATTGCAAGCGTCACCGGCAAGCGGGTCGAGCGCAGGACCATCATCGAGGTGGGGCATTTTTCCGGCGCCTTTCCAGGTGCCGTCCGCGCCATGATCGAACTGCTGACCGAACGCCTGCACCGTGAAGGTTTCGAGTGGGTGGTGTTCACCGGCACCACGGGCCTGCGCAACGCTTTTTTCCGCCTGGGCCTGTCCCCGATCGATGTCCAGGCGGCCACGCTAGACCGGCTCCCGGTGGAAGAGCGCACGGCCTGGGGCAGCTATTACGACCACGCGCCGCGGGTGCTGGTCGGCAATATCCAGGAAGGGTATCGGGCGATGCAGTTCCTCCCGGCAGCGGAGACCGTCCCGGCCGAGGCGCCGGCCGAGGCGATCGCATGAGCCGGATCATCGCCGCCCTGCAGCGTCATGCCGCGAACACGCCCCTTGCCGTGGCGTTGACCGATGAAACCCGCACGCTCACCTATGGCGATCTGTTGACTGAAATCGAATGGCTGGCCGACCGCCTGCGCGCATCCCGCCCACGCGCAATCGCGATCCTGGCCGACAACGGTGTCGACTGGGCGCTGGCGGATCTCGCCGCGCACGCTGCCGGTATCCCCACCATTCCGTTGCCGCTGTTTTTTTCTGCCGCCCAGATCGACCACGTGATCCGGACCGCCGGCATCGATCTGGTGCTGACCGACCAGCCTGATCGACTGCTGGCAGCGTTGCAGCAGCGCAGCCTGCCGGTGGGCCCGTTTTACGGCGCATTGCAACGGGTGCGCCTGCCGCGTGTTGCGGCAACGGCACTTCCCGCCGGCACCCAGAAGGTGACCTTCACCTCCGGCACGACCGGCGAACCGAAGGGTGTGTGCCTGGGCCGTGAAACCCTGGACACCGTGGCCGAGTCGCTGGGGTTCGCCAGCGATGCCACGCCGGACGACCGCCATCTTTGCCTGCTGCCGTTGGCCACCTTGCTGGAAAACGTCGGTGGCATTTACGCCCCGCTGCTGGCGGGCGCCACGGTGTGCCTGCCGCGGCTGGCTTCAGTCGGGTTGTCCGGCAGCTCCGCACTGGATGTCGGATGCCTGGTGACCGCGCTGTGCGACTGGCAGGCCAGCAGCGCGATCATGGTGCCGCAGATGCTGCAGGCGGTGGTGGCCGCATCCCAGGCCGGCGCCATTCTGCCTGGCAGCTTGCGCTATCTGGCGGTCGGCGGCGCACCGGTCTCGCAGCGTCTGCTCGAGCATGCCCAGGCGCTTGGCTTGCCGGTGTACGAAGGCTATGGCTTGTCGGAATGCGGATCGGTCGTCGCCGTCGGCAGACAGGGCAACCATCGCGTCGGCAGCGTCGGCCAACCCCTGCCGCATGTCCGGATCGCGTTTGCCGACGATGGCGAAATCCTGGTTCATGGCACGCCCTGGCTCGGCTATCTGGGTGCGGATGACACGCCGCAGGCACAGGACTTTATTGCCACCGGCGATCTCGGCTACCTGGACACGGACGGCTATTTATTCCTGACCGGCCGCAAGAAAAACATGTTCATCACCTCCTTCGGTCGCAACGTCGCGCCGGAGTGGGTGGAAGGTGAGCTGGTCGCCCACCCGGGCATTGCCCAGGCAGCCATTTTTGGCGAAGCCCGGCCGTTCAACTGCGCGGTGATCGTGGCGCACCCGGGCACCCCGCATGGCGCCATTGAAGCGGCTCTGCACACCGCCAACCACCGGCTGCCCGACTACGCCCAGGTGCGTGCCTGGATCCCGGCATTCGAACCTTTTACAACGAGCAACGGCATGTCGACACCAAACGGCCGCCTGCGTCGACCCGAAATCCTCGGCAAATACGCTGCCCAGATCAACGCCTTGTACCAACCTTGAGACAGAACCGGATCCCATGAATTTTTACCAACAGCTTCAGGAAGCCACCGCCAGCGAACGCGGCGCGCTGCTTTCAACGCCCTTGATCACCGCCGCGCTGGCGGGCCAGGTCAACCGGCAGCATTACCTCAGCTTTCTCACCCGTGCCTTCCATCACGTCAAGCACACGGTTCCGCTGCTGATGGCCTGCGGTGCGCGCTTGCCCGACAGTCAGGAGTGGCTGCGCAGCGACGTTGCCCATTACATCGAGGAAGAACTCGGCCATCACGAATGGATATTGAACGACATCGCAGCGGCCGGCGGCGATGCCGCGGCGGTCCGCTCCAGCCAGCCTGATTTCGATACCGACCTGATGGTGGCCTATGCCTACGATGTGGTCACCCGGCGCAATCCGATCGGCTTTTTCGGCATGGTGTACGTGCTCGAAGGCACCAGCGTCAGCCTCGCGACCCACGCGGCCCATGCACTGCAAAAGGCCCTCGACCTGCCCCCCAGCGCGTTCACCTATCTGAGCAGCCATGGCGCGCTCGACGTCGAACACATCGGAGATTACGAACAGCTGGTCAACCGCCTCGACACGCCGGCCGACCGCGAAGCTGTCGTGCATCACGCCAAAACCTTTTTCCGCCTCTACGGCAATGTGTTTCGCAGCATCGATATTCAGGAAGCATACGCATGAAAATTTCCGGCAGCACCATCTTGATCACCGGCGCCAGCGGCGGCATCGGCGGCGCCATCGCCCGCCAGCTTGCCCAGCGTGGCGCTACCCTGATTCTGGCCAATCGCGACAGCGTCAGGCTGGAGGCTTTCGCCGCCGAACTGCGGGCCTCAGGCGGCACGGTGCTGCCGCTGGTCGCCGATCTTGCGATGCCCGGCGAGCCGGCCCGTCTGGTCCAGGCAGCGCTCGCGCAGGCCGGCACGATCGATATCCTGATCAATTGTGCCGGAGTCCAGAACTTCGGTTTTTTTGCCCAGGAAAGTGCCGCCGATACGGCGACGTTGTTCAACATCAACACCATCGCGCCGATTGCCCTGGCCAACGCCGTTCTGCCGCACATGCTTGAGCAGGAAAAGGGACAGATCGTCAACCTGGGTTCCATTTTCGGCTCGATCGGCTTTCCCTGTTTTGCGTCCTACTCGGCCAGCAAGTTTGCGCTGCGCGGCTTTTCGGAAGCGCTGCGACGCGAGCTGGCGGGGACCGGCGTCGGCGTCACCTACGTTGCCCCGCGCTTTACCCGCACCGCCTTCAACCGCAACGCGGTTACCCGCATGGCGGATGCCCTGAAAATGAACCAGGACGAACCCGAAAGCGTCGCCGCCAGCGTCATCACCACCATCGAGCGCGATGCCCGCGAGCACTACCTCGGCTGGCCCGAGAAACTGTTCGTGCGCATCAATTCGATCCTCCCGCACCTGGTCGATCCGAGCCTGATCAAGCAGGTCAAACTGATGCGCCCGTTTGCCACCGAATCCACCCGTTAATTCCATTTTTTGGAGCGCCACCATGTACCCGAAATCCATCGCCACCCTTTTACTGTTCACCGGTCTGCATGCTGCCGCCATGGCAGCCCAACCCAGTCTGGATGACGCCATCGCCGATGAAAGTCATCGCTGGGCCAAGGTCTCCTACCAGACCCCCGAGGCCGCAAGGGAAGCCGCCTTCGGTCCCCTGATCGCGCATGCCCAGGAGGTCGCCCAGTCCTTCCCCGGCCGACCCGAGCCGCTGATCTGGCAAGCCATCATCCTGTCCAGCGCAGCCAAGGCGCAGGGGGGGCTGGGGGCACTCAGCAAGGTCAAGGAAGCACGCGAGTTGCTGCTGTCTGCCGAACGGATCAATCCAGTCGCACTGAACGGCTCCGTCTACAACTCGCTGGGCAGCCTCTACGCCAAGGTCCCGGGATGGCCGATCGGATTCGGTGACAAGAAGAAAGCCGGGGAATATTTTGCAAAGGCGCTCGCCATCAATCCGGACGGCATCGACCCCAACTACTTTTACGCGGATCTGCTCGCCGACCAGGGTGAATATGCCAAGGCAGCCGAGCACCTGAAACGCGCCCTGGCCGCCCCGCCCCGCGTCGGGCGCGAAGACGCCGATGCCGGCCGTCGTCAGGAAGTCATGCAAATGCTGGAAGCCCTCAAGCAAAAGCATGGCGACCAGCTGGTCAGCAAGTAAGCCTTCAGAGTGGGCGCCACGATGCTCAAACAGGCAGACACGATCGATTCGCTGTGGTGCATGATCTTCAGCCTGACCAGCATGGGCGCCGGCCTCTGGTTTTGCTGGCATGTAAGCGTGCCGATCTAGGGAACGCGAGCGGCGCGGGATGTGTCCACCAAGCTGAACACCCGATTTTCAAAGGGCACGGCACATGACCAAAAAAACAGCACTCATCCTTGCACTGATGATGTTCGCGATCGTCGTTTGGGGGATTTTTTTTGAGGGCGGTGCGACAACGATCATCATCAATGGACAGGCGCTGACCGGGCCATTCAAGGGCGCCATCGGTTTGGCCGGGCTGGTCGTTGCATGGGTTGCGTTCATTTGCGCGGCCATCCTGTTGCTGTTCGTATTCGCGGGCGTGGGCCTGTTCATTCTGGGCGGCCTGATCACGGTCGGGTTGATGTTCACCTGGTTCATGTTCCCGCCCCTCCTGATCATCCTGATTCCGCTGTTTGTCATTTGGGGGTTCATCGCCCTGACGCGCCGTCCATCCACCCAGGTAAAAGAGGGACCGCCCAGCAGCCGGCCGGAGTGAAGAAACAAGTCGGGACAGTTCACGTTTACGCCGTTGCCTGAAGGCCTGTTCGGGCACGGTCTGGTTCAGCGGCAAACGGTTCCGTCCGCCAGATGCGGTCAAACGTGGGGCCTGCTGTAGCATCGTCGGGGTTATTTCTTCAAGCAGCTGACATTGGCCGACACCCCACCGAACACCCTGCCCCGGTTTCTGCCCCTGACGGGCATCCATGAACCTTCCGGCATCCTGCAGCTTGCGGATGGGCGCTTTCTGGTGGTCGAAGATGAAAAGAAACATCCTTTTAGTCTGGTCACGATCACGCTCGATGGGCGCGTCAGCAGCACGCCGCTGAACACCGACGTGCCGGGGGCCGACGCGGGCTTCCGGAAACTGGACGACCTTGAAGGGACGGCGCTCGACAGGCTGGGAAACCTCTACGCCATCACCTCGCATTCGCGTGATGGCAAAGGCGACAAGAAGAAATCCCGCAACAGGCTGGTCCGCTTCAGGATCGAAGCAGACCGTATCGTCGAGCCAAGCGTAACCAGCGGACTGAAGCCTGCGCTGCTGGCAGCGCACCCTGTGCTGGAAACTGCAGCGAAAATTCGCGACGTCAAGGGCGACGCCGGACTGAACATCGAGGCGCTGGCAATCTGCCCGGACCAGCAGCATCTGTTGATCGGCTTTCGCAGCCCGCTGCTCGAGCAGCGGGCCATCATCGCGCGGGTGGAAAATCCCGCTGCGATGTTCGACGCCGGCGAGCCACCGCGGATCTCGTCCGCGCTGGTTACGCTGGACCTCGGCGGCAACGGGATTCGGGGCATGGCCTACCTGCCCGCCCGCAACGGCTACCTGGTCATCAGTGGCCCCGCGTCAAGCGCGCAGGTTCAATTCCAGCTCTGGTTCTGGAACGGTGATCCGGATGCGCCGGCACACCGGGCAAGCGTGCCCGGCTTGCCCGGTTTCGAACACGCCGAAGGGGTATGCCCTGCCGTCATCGATGGCCACCCGCGCATCATCGTTGTCAGCGACGACGGCAGCAGGAAGGTAGGCCGCTTTGCGCGCGTGATGCTGCTTGATCCCGAACAGCTGCAGATTGCGCCTTGAAGCGGCGACGAACACTGGCATGTTCAATGGCCGAATTCGTCTTGCGGGCGGGTTGATTCCAGGCCAGTCAAAGGACATTCGGCACGGGTTTCCGGCCTGTATTTTTATGCAGGCCGGAACGTTCGGGCAGATTCCAGTCCAACGGGGTGCCTTCATTGCATCAATTCAATATCGATTACAGATCACCATGCGGATAATTGTGTGAACACCCCTTGCCGAAGATCATTCAAGTTTGAGACGCACCCGACCCGGTCGTTTCAACGCCCAGCCCTCACCCTGAAAAATGCTGCGCGCGCGCCTGCTGATGCGGACATTTTTACGCGTTTTTACGTGTGCCCATGGCCTGTTTTCCATGATCTGACCCTATCATGAAGGCAATGAAGTTAATGCGTATCCCCTTGTTGGACCGTTCTCTTGCAGGGCTTCCGCCCCGGCAGGCTCGATCCAGTGTGCGTCATGAATGCTCTGGAGCAATGCCTGTAGAATTGGCCGGCCGCCTGACGTCGAAGCGTTGCAGCCTATAACCTGATGCCTAATCCAATGAACGCGATCTGTCCCACCCGCTCGCTGATCCTGCTCGCCGGCCTTGGCCTCGCGGGATGCGTCACGGTCGGCCCGGATTACACGCCACCGAGACCGGATGTGCCCTCGGCCTGGCGCCAGATCGATACCGCCGCCAAGCCGGTGATGCATGCCGCTGCGAGCGGCGACATCAGCCAGTGGTGGCGTGGCCTGAATGATCCATTGCTGACCGGGTTGATCGATGAGGCCCTGCTGGCCAACAACGACTTGCGCAGTGCGCAGGCGAGGTTGCGCCAGGCCCGGGCACAACGCACAGTGGCCGTTGCAGGGCGTTACCCCGCCGTAACCGCGTCGGGCAGCGCCAGCCGCAGCCGCTCGAGCGAGGAAGCTGGCAGCGGTACGACGCGCAATTATTTCAGTGCCGGTTTCGATGCCAGCTGGGAGGTCGACGTGTTCGGCGGCGTGCGCCGTGGCGTCGAGGCCGCCGAGGCCGATCTCGAGTCGTCCGAGGCGAGCCTGGCCTACACCCGGGTCACGCTGGCGTCCGAAGTGGCGCTGGGTTATGTCGAGTTGCGCACGCTGCAGAGTCGTCTCGGCATTGCCCGCGCCAACCTCGCCAGCCAGTCGGAGACGCTGCAGATCACCGAGTGGCGCGCCCAGGCCGGGCTGACCAGCAGCCTGGATGTCGAGCAGGCACGCAGCAACCGGGAGCAGACACGGGCGCAAATTCCCACGCTGGAAACCAGCCTGGCCGAAGCGGAACACAGCCTCGACATCCTGCTCGGCAAGACACCGGGCACGCTGCATGCGCGTCTTGCCGAAGCCGCAGGGCTGCCGACCATTCCGGCGGAAATCGCCGTCGGCATCCCGGCCGAGACCCTGCGCCAGCGCCCCGACGTGCGCGCGGCCGAGCGCACGCTGGCCGCAGAGACCGCGCGTCTGGGCGTGGCTGAGGCGGCGCGCTATCCGGCCTTCAGCCTCTCGGGCTCGATCGGGCTGGACGCATTGAAGCTGAGTGCGCTGGGGAACAGCAGCGCCGCTGCATCGTCGCTGCTCGCCGGCATCACCGCCCCGATATTCGATGCCGGTCGTTTGCGCGCCCGGGTCGACATCCAGGATGCGGTGCGCGAGCAGGCGCGGATCGCGTATGAACAAACC
>JBBQDI010000047.1:0-8418 GCA_038319505.1 Burkholderiales bacterium | reverse complement strand
CTTCACCGTGCGCAACCTGGCCGAGCTGGCGGCGACGCGGCAGCAGATGGTGGAGACGCAGACCTCGATGCTGCGCAACGTGGCGGCGGTGTCGCTCCTGGTGGGGGGCATCGGCATCATGAACATCATGCTGGTCAGCGTCACCGAGCGCACGCGCGAGATCGGCCTGCGCCTGGCCATCGGTGCGCTCGAGCGCGAGGTGCTGCTGCAGTTCCTGATCGAAGCCGTCGTGCTGTCCAGCCTGGGCGGGCTGATCGGCATTGCCTTGGCCACCGGCGCGTCCATCGCCCTGTCCAGCTTGATGGGCATCCCCTATCTGTTCGACCCGACCATCAACCTGTTGTCTTTCATGTTCTCGGCAGCCATCGGTGTCATCTTCGGCTATTTCCCGGCGCGCCGCGCGGCCGGTCTCAACCCGATCGATGCCCTGCGGCACGAGTAGACAGGGCCATCCGGATTGACCACTGAACCCTCGTGCAAGCCCCCATCCGGCAAACCCGGCTTCTAACGGTTAGATGATCAGAGGGCGGGCCTGTCATTCCTGGGTCGCGACGATGCGCATAGGCGGCGGGTCAGAACGTAACCTCCGGTCCCTTCCATCTATCCTGTCTCGGTTCAGCACGGGCAATCGCCTGTTCGGCTGATCGCCAGCCTTCGCACGCGTTGCGCCCGGGGCGGCCCCGCACAAAATTCAGCAGGCCCTTGCACTTCGCATAAAAATGGAAAAACCGCAGCACCCTCGCCCGCTCCGCATCGCTCAGCGGCCGTGTGCTGCAGATCAGTTTGTCGTCCACCATGCCACGGTCGGTCAGGGTGATCGCGCCCCATGCCTTGACCCGGATCCGGGTACCGAAGGGCAGACGTGGCCCCAGCACCAAGGCATCCAGCAAGTCGCCTTCGAGCCCCAGATAATTCGGGACCGCACCATAATTGAACGGGCAAGGCAAAGGCGAAACAAAATCGATATGACCGGTGAACCCGCGCTTCAGAAAGCTGCCGCGCGGCACTTCGATCACCACATCCACTTCGGGCGGCTCGGAGGTTTCATGGCGAGCCTGCGATAAGGGCGCGTTGATGTCGGTCATGACCCAAGCCTAACGCAACCGGCCTGCATAACGAATCAAGTCTTAAACAGGTGGTTGGACGGCAAGCGGCATCGACACGCCGTATTCGGAGACTGCAATTTTTGCTGACAAAACCACTCCAAGCCATATGGCCGAGGGGAGCGTAACCCTAGCCGCGCCAAGGCCTTGACGGAAGCAGTCATTGCCGCAGGCAGCCCGAGGGATTAAAATGTCGCACTTTTCGCGTAAATTTTTGCGGCTTGCCTGTGGGCAAGCCGCTGTTGCCTGAGCACACAGAACCATGGACCGACAACGCTGGCTGGACGGAACACTCTATTCGCCCGATTTTGAACAGGATAGCTGCGGCTTTGGCCTGATTGCGCAGATCGACAATCAGCCCAGCCACACGCTGGTACAAAACGCGATTGGCTCGCTGGCGTGCATGACGCACCGCGGCGCGATCGCTGCAGACGGGCTGTCGGGAGACGGCTGCGGCCTGCTGTTCAAAAAACCGGATGCGTTCCTGCGTACCGTGGCAACCGAAGCGGGCTTTGCGCTGGGCAAGCTGTATGCCGCCGGCCTGCTGTTTTTGTCGCGCGAAGCGGCACCGCAAACACATGCACGTACCACGCTCAAAACCGAACTTGAAACGCAGGGATTGATTGTCGCGGGTTTCCGCCTGGTCCCCACGAACGCCAGCGTGTGTGGCGAATCGGCGCTGGAATCATTGCCGCATATCGAGCAGGTGTTTGTGAACGCGCCGGACGGCATGAGCGATGACGACTTCGAGCGCAAGCTCTACATCGCGCGTCGCCGTGCCGAAAAACTGCTGGAGCCAACCGACCCGGTGTTCTATCTGCCGACACTGTCGTGCCGCGTGATCAGCTACAAGGGCCTGGTGATGCCGGACAATCTGCCGGTGTTTTATCCTGACCTCAGCGACGCGCGTTTTGCGTCGAGCCTGGCGGTGTTCCACCAGCGTTTTTCCACCAACACCTGGCCGCAGTGGCGCCTGGCACAACCGTTCCGCTATCTCGCGCACAACGGCGAGATCAACACGGTGCAGGGCAACCGCAACTGGAGCCGCGCCCGCGAGCAAAAATTCGAAACGCCGCTGATTCCGAACATGGACGACATTCGTCCCATCGTCGGCACCAAGGGGTCGGACTCGATGAGCCTCGACAATATGGTCGAAGGTTTGGTGATGGGCGGCGCGGGCCTGTTCCGCGCGCTGCGTCTGGTGATTCCACCGGCCTGGCAAAACGTCGAGTCGATGGACCCCGACATCCGCGCGTTCTACGAATACAACTCGATGCACATGGAGCCGTGGGACGGTCCCGCCGGCATCGTTTTAACCGATGGCCGCTACGCGGCTTGTACGCTCGACCGCAACGGTTTGCGCCCGGCGCGCTGGGTGCTGACCAAGGATCGTATTCTCACCATCGCGTCCGAAGTGGGCGTATGGAAAATCGACCCGGCCAACGTCGAGCGCAAAGGCCGCGTCAAACCCGGCCAGATGATCGCCGCTGATCTCGACACCGGCCGCCTCTTGATGCCGGAAGACATCGACAACGAACTGAAGGGGGCACAGCCCTACCGCGAATGGCTCAAGGCCGGTGCAGTCAAGCTCGACCTGTCGATCCAGCAGGATGCTGATCTGCCGGTCATGGATGCGCCCAGCCTGCTGACCCACCAGAAACTGTTCAACGTGAGTTTCGAAGAGCGCGACCAGATCATTCGCGTGCTGGCCGAAGATGGCTCCGAAGCGATCGGCTCGATGGGTGACGACACCCCGATGGCCGTTTTGAGCCAGAAAGTGCGTTCGCCATTCGACTACCTGCGCCAGCAGTTCGCGCAGGTGACCAACCCACCGATCGACCCGATCCGTGAGGCGATCGTGATGTCGCTGAACACCAGCTTCGGCCGCGAGCGCAACCTGTTCAACGAAACCCCCGAGCACGCGCATCGGGTGGAAGTGCGCACACCGTTGCTGTCGAAAGAAGCCTTCGACAAGCTGCTGAACCTGAACGACCCGGCATTTGTTTCGACCCCGCTCGACCTGCATTACGATCCGGCGGCCACCACGCTGGAGGCTGCGATTCATGCACTGACGTCGCTTGCAGTGGAAAGCGTGCGCGCGGGCAAGGTCATTCTGGTGCTGTCCGACCGCAACCTGACCAATGATCACCTGCCCATTCATGCGCTGTTTGCCACCGGCGCGGTGCACCATGCGCTGATCAACGCAGGTCTGCGCTGCAATGCCAACATCGTGGTGGAAACCGGCACCGTGCGCGACCCGCACCATTACGCCTGCCTGATCGGGTATGGCGCAACGGCGATTTACCCCTATCTGGCGTATCAAATCATCGGCGAATTCGTCAAAACCGGCGAGATCAAACCCAACTTCGAGAAGGCGCTGTCCAACTTCCGCAAGGGCATGAACAAGGGGCTATACAAAGTCCTGTCGAAGATGGGCATTTCGCTGGTGGCGAGCTATCGCGGCGCGCAACTGTTCGAAGGCGTGGGCCTGCACGAAGATGTGGTTGCGCTGTGTCTGAAGGGCACCGTCTCGCGCATCTCCGGCGCCAACTTCGACGACTTCGAATCCGATCAGAAACTGCTGCACAAGGCAGCGTTCAATCCGCTGCGCCCGCTGACGGCCGGCGGTCTGCTCAAGTTCATGTTCGGCGAAGAGTTTCATGCCTACAACCCGGATGTGGTGCAACAACTGCAAAAGGCCGTGAAATCGGGGGACTACGCTGAATACAAGCTGTATTCCGACACCGTCAACACGCGCCCGGTATCGATGCTGCGCGACCTGATGAATCTGAAGACCGACGCCACGCCGATCCCCTTGGAGGAAGTCGAGCCGCTGGAAGCCATCCTCAAGCGCTTCGATTCCGCCGGGATGTCGCTCGGTGCACTGTCGCCCGAAGCGCACGAAGCGCTGGCTGAAGCCATGAATCGTATCGGTGGCCGCTCCAACTCGGGCGAAGGTGGCGAAGATCCGAAGCGCTATGGCACCAGCAAAACATCGAAAATCAAGCAGGTTGCGTCTGGCCGTTTCGGCGTGACGGCAACCTATCTGGTTAATGCCGAAGTGTTGCAGATCAAGATTGCACAGGGCGCCAAGCCCGGCGAAGGCGGACAATTGCCCGGCGACAAGGTGTCGCCGATGATTGCCAGTTTGCGCCACTGCAAGCCCGGTACCACGCTGATTTCGCCGCCGCCGCACCACGATATTTATTCGATCGAGGATCTGGCGCAGCTGATTTTTGATTTGAAGCAGGTCAACCCCGATGCGCTGGTGTCGGTGAAGCTGGTGGCCGAGCCTGGCGTCGGCACGATTGCCGCCGGCGTGGCCAAAGCCTACGCCGACCTCATCACGATTTCCGGCTACGACGGCGGCACCGGCGCGAGCCCGCTCACCAGCGTGAAATACGCCGGCTCGCCGTGGGAACTCGGCCTGTCCGAAGCGCAGCAGGTGCTGCGCGCGAATGGTCTGCGTGGCCGCGTGCGCGTGCAGACAGACGGCGGCCTGAAAACCGGACTCGACGTCATCAAGGCGGCCATTCTGGGCGCGGAATCCTTCGGCTTCGGCACCGGACCGATGGTCGCGCTGGGCTGCAAATATCTGCGCATCTGCCACCTGAACAACTGCGCCACCGGCATCGCCACGCAGAACGAGACGCTGCGAAAACAGCACTTCATTGGTCTGCCCGACATGGTGGTGAACTACTTCAAGTTCGTCGCCGAGGAAACGCGCGAACTGATGGCCTCGCTCGGCATTCGCAAGCTCACCGACCTGATCGGCCGCACCGACCTGCTGGATCTGTCTGCAGGCGACACGCCGCGTCAGGGCCGTCTCAAGCTCGACGCGCTGCTGTCGCAAGGCAGCATTCCGGCGGACGCACCACGTTTTGCCCAGCAGGAGCGCAACCCCTCGTTCGACAAGGGCGAGCTGGCCGAACAAATGGTGGCGGATGCATTGCCCTCAATCAAGGCGGGCACGCCGATCGAGCTTGCTTACGAAATTCGCAACGTCAACCGCTCGATTGGCGCCCGCCTGTCGGGTGAAATCGCCAAGGCTCACGGTGGCCAGGGCCTGCCGGACAACACGCTGCGCATCAACCTGACTGGCTCCGCCGGCCAGAGCCTGGGCGTGTGGAACCACAAGGGTCTGACCATCACGCTGGAAGGCGATGCCAATGATTATGTTGGCAAGGGCATGGGCGGCGGACGGCTGGCAATCTTCCCGCCGCGCAATGCCAGCTATGAAGCGCATCGCAACACGCTGATCGGCAACACCTGTTTGTATGGCGCCACCGGCGGCGAACTCTACGCCGCCGGCATTGGCGGCGAACGCTTCGGTGTGCGCAACTCCGGCGCGCTGGCGGTGGTGGAAGGCGTGGGCGACCACGGCTGCGAATACATGACCGGCGGCGTGGTCATCGTACTCAGCAGGACCGGCCTGAACTTCGGTGCCGGCATGAGTGGCGGCATGGCCTTTGTGGTCGACGATGCGGGCGATTTCATGTCGAAAACCAACAAGGAAATGGTTGAGCTGACGCGCATTACCAGCAACGAAACCGAGCCGTTCCGCGTGTTCCTCAAGGCACAGATGGAACGCCATGTATCGTTGACGGGAAGCGCACACGCCAAGGCCTTGCTGGCCGACTTTGACGCCACACTGGCCAAGGTCTGGCTGGTCAAGCCGAAGAGCATTTCGATTGAAGACCTGGTCGAGGATATTCCCGGCCAGACACGTGTGACTGTGGAAGCATAAGAATGGGTGACGTATTCCAGTTTTTGAAGCAGGCGCGACGCGACGGTGAGAAGACCGACGCCGAGGTGCGTAAGCACGAGTTCCGCGAAATCTATGCGCCGATGAATACGTCGCATGCGCAGGAGCAATCCGAACGCTGTCTGGCCTGTGGCAATCCGTATTGCGAGTGGAAGTGCCCGGTACACAATTACATTCCCAACTGGCTCAAGCTGGTGGCCGAAGGCCGTTTGTTTGAAGCGGCAGACCTGTCGCACCAAACCAATAGCCTGCCGGAAGTGTGTGGGCGTGTCTGTCCGCAGGATCGACTGTGTGAAGGCGCCTGCACCCTGAATACCGACGGCTTCGGCGAAGCAGTCGGTGGCGGCCCGAATTCAGGCGGCTTCGGCGCGGTCACCATCGGCCAGATCGAAAAATACATTTCCGAAGAAGCCTTCAAGGCTGGCTGGCGCCCCGACATGTCAAACGTAGTGCCGACCGGCAAGAAGGTCGCCGTGATCGGCGCCGGCCCCGCTGGTCTCGGCTGCGCCGACGTGCTGGCGCGGGCAGGCGTGAAGCCGGTGGTGTTCGACCGCTACGATGAAATCGGCGGCCTCCTCACCTTCGGTATCCCCGAATTCAAAATGGAAAAATGGGTGATGACGCGTCGCCGCGAAGTGTTGGAAGGCATGGGCGTCGAGTTCCGCCTCAACACCGATATCGGCAAGGACATCTCGATGCAAACCCTGCTCGACGACTACGATGCCGTGTTCATGGGCATGGGCACCTACACCTACATGAAGGGCGGCTTCCCCGGCGAGGATCTGCCCGGCGTACTGGAAGCCTTGCCGTTCCTGATTTCCAACGTGCGCAAATGTCTTGATCTGGCCAAGGAAGACGAGGTTTACCACGACATGAAAGGCCTGCGCGTGGTGGTGCTGGGTGGCGGCGATACGGCGATGGACTGCAATCGCACCAGCATTCGTCAGGGCGCGGAATCGGTCAAGTGCGCCTATCGCCGCGACGAAAAAAACATGCCCGGCTCCAAGCGCGAAGTCGGCAACGCCAAGGAAGAAGGCGTGCAGTTTCTGTGGAATCGCCAGCCGGTGGAAATCGTCGGTAACGGCCGCGTCGAAGGCGTCAAGCTGGTCACCACCGAGCTCGGCCCACCCGACGCACGCGGCCGCCGTACCCCGGTGGTTGTTCCAGGTTCGGAAGAAATCGTTCCGGCCGATCGCGTCATCGTTGCCTTTGGTTTCCGCCCCAATCCGCAGCCATGGTTTGAGCAGCATCAGATCGCCATCGACCCGGGTGGCCGGGTGATCGCCAAGGGCCAGCAGCATACGTTTCAGACGGCCAACCCGAAAATCTTTGCCGGTGGCGACATGGTGCGTGGCTCAGATCTGGTCGTCACTGCCGTGTACGAAGGGCGCGAAGCGGCCAAGGGCATTCTGGGATATCTCGACCTGCTGTAATTGAACTGCGGGACAGCAACAAAAAAAGACCGGAGGCATCATGCCTCCGGTCTTTTTTGTTCAGCCCAGCCAATCAGAACGTGAAGCTGTACATCAACTGCCAGTTCACCTGGCTGTGGTCGATCTGCATGCCCAGATTCTGCGTACCCGAACCCGTCACCGATACTTCCGGCACCACGCTCAATCCGAAGTTAAGTTCGGACTGCTTGTTTATGCCATATCCAAATCCTACCGTGTAATGATTTTCGACGATTGCCGGCCACAGGAAGTTGATGTGTTGACCCGGGATCGGATTCTTGGCGTGGTTATAGCCGATGCGTCCGGTGAAGGCGTTGTTGAACCGGTAAGACAGCCCCAGCGCCAGCACGATCTGGTCATTCCAGTCCTGCTGGAACGGCGCAACGACAGCGCCATTCTGGTAAATGGTCACCGTATTCATGCTGCTGCCCCACATCACGTCCTTGACGTCTGCTGCGACCAGGAGCCGGTCATTCGCCTGCCAGGCCAGACCCAGTGCGACGACTGGCGGCATGTCGAAGCCTTTTACCTTATAGGCGCCGTCCTTGAGATCGGGCAGATTGCCCGCGGACTGGTACACGCCGCCGACAGTGAGCGCATCATTGAGCCGATAGGTGAAGCCGAGCTTGGCCGCCAGGCTGTAGCCCTTGGCTGCGCCGGTGAAATCGCTGCCGTCCTTGAAATTGATCTCTTTGGTAAGCGGACTTCCGTTCAGGTCGACGACCAGGTCCATGCCCGCCCACACAATGTCGACGCTGCCGCCCACATTGAATCGGTCATTGACGGCGTAGGCCAGCGGGAAGATCACCCGCCCCACGCTCACTTGCGCCATGTCGCCGCTGGCGTACTCGGTGCCCATGCCACCCTGGCCATAGATACCCACACCGTAAGTAAGGCTGCCCTGCTTCTTCACATAGCCGAAGGCGGGCATGTAGAACGCATCTGCACTGGACTTGCCCATCGTACCGGGCGCCGACACATCAGGCCCGACAAAGCCCACCATTGCATCGATCCGGCTGCCGTCTGCCATCAGGCCCAGAGTCGCCGGATTGTTGGAACAAAATTCCAGATCGCTACGGTGATAAATCCGACTGCTAGG
>JBBQDI010000046.1:0-8422 GCA_038319505.1 Burkholderiales bacterium | reverse complement strand
ATTCAGCACGGCCACGCTCGTGGTCAGCGCAATTAACATTTTCATTTTTCTGCCCCCTTGTATTATGGTTATTACCGCTCAGACGGCGGCAGGCGGAACAATACGCATTATTCTTGATGCCGACAACTGCAGCCTTGCCGGTGTTAAAATCCGCCGCTCATGTTGTCCCAGCTCAACCCTCCCCAACGCGAAGCGACGAAGTATCTTGATGGTCCATTACTGGTTCTGGCAGGTGCCGGTTCGGGCAAAACGCGCGTCATCACCCACAAAATTGCCTATCTGATTGGTGATTGCGGATACAAGCCCAGTTCGATCGCTGCCATCACCTTCACCAATAAGGCGGCACGAGAAATGCAGGCTCGCGCCGCCAAGTTGACCAAGGACGTCAACACGAAGGGGCTGATCGTCACCACCTTTCACTCGATGGGCTTGCGCATGCTGCGCGAGGATGCAAAGTTTGCCGAGTTGAAGCCGGCATTTTCCATCCTTGATTCGGCCGACGCGATGGGCATTGTTTCCGAAATTCTGAAGACCACCGACAAGCAGGAAATCCGCCGTGCGGTAACACGCATCTCGCTATGGAAGAATGAGTTGAAATCGCCCGCCATCGCGCTTGCCACCGCCGAGGACGACAACGCGCGCGCCTACGCCAAAATATACGACCGTTACGATGCAACCCTGCGCGCCTACCAGGCAGTGGATTTCGACGATCTGATCCGCCTGCCAGCCGAGCTTCTGGATACGCACGCCGAGCTGCGCGAGAAATGGCAAAATCGATTACGCCACATCCTGATCGACGAATATCAGGACACCAATATTGCGCAATACCGTCTGCTGCAAAAGCTCACCGGCGTGCGCGCAGCGTTCACCGCAGTGGGCGACGATGACCAGGCGATTTATGGCTGGCGCGGGGCCTCGGCCGACAATCTGAAACAACTGCGCGAGGATTACCCGCATTTGCATGTAGTCAAGCTGGAGCAGAACTATCGCTCGACCGTACGTATTCTCAAGGCCGCCAACAGCTTGATTTCCAACAATCCAAAGCTGTTTGAAAAGCGTTTGTGGAGTGACCTTGGCCACGGCGACGCGCTGCAGATCATGCCGACGCGCGATGATGAACACGAGGCCGAATCGGTGGTCATGCGGCTGTTGTCGCACAAGTTCCAGCACCGCACCGAATGGCGCGACTATGCGATCCTCTATCGTGGCAATTATCAGGCGCGCGTATTCGAGCAGGCGCTGCGCAACGAAAAAGTGCCGTATCAGCTTTCTGGCGGACAGTCTTTTTTCGACCGCGCCGAAATAAAGGATGTAATCGCCTACTTAAGACTGATCGCCAACAGCGACGACGACCCCGCATTCATTCGCGCTGTTACCACGCCCAAGCGTGGTATCGGTGCAGCCACATTGGAAAAACTCGGGCAGGTCGCAGCCACCCTGCATGTGAGCCTGTTTGAGGCAACCTTTTCTGCTGCGGCTGCCGCACAGATTGGCGAACGCCAGCTGGCGCCATTGCTGGAGTTTTGCAACTTCATCAACCGCTTTGAGGAACGGGTGACCCGTGAGCCGGCAGGTGAGGTATTGAATGACTTGCTGAAGTCGATCGACTACGAAATTTATATATTCGATCAGGACGACACGCGTGTGGCACAAAACAAGTGGAACAACGTGCTCGAATTTGCCGCCTGGATAGCAAAAAAAGGCGAGGAAGACAACAAGAATTTGCTGCAACTGACCCAGACCATTGCATTGATCACGTTGCTGGAAGGGCGCGAGGAAGAAGAGCCCAATGCCGTGCGTCTGTCCACCCTGCACGCCGCTAAGGGGCTGGAATTTGGCCATGTGTTCCTGGTGGGAATCGAGGAAAACATTCTGCCTCACCGTGAGGCAGTCGATGAAGGGCGGCTCGAAGAAGAGCGCCGCTTGATGTACGTCGGCGTCACCCGCGCAAAGAAATCGCTCACCTTGTCTTATTGCGCACGCCGCAAGCGGGCGCGTGAATCGGTGGCCTGCGAACCATCGCGCTTCATCGAAGAACTGGGCGACGATGTGCGCCAGCCGGACCAGCCTTCCAGCGCTGATGCCAAGGCGAGCGGCAGCAACCAGCTGGCTGCCTTGAAGGCATTACTCGGCTAGTCACCAGCCCACACCGGACCACCATAAAAAAAGGGGACGCCGAAGCATCCCCTTTTAACTTCCAACCCGACGATCAGTTGACCTTCGGATCCAGTTCGCCCTTGTCGTAACGTTTGAACATTTCTTCCAGGTTGTAGACCTTGGTGATTTTGCTGGCCATGCCAGCCGCGCCGAAGGCTTCGTAGCGGTTGCGGCAGATGTCGGTCATGCCCTTTGTCGCTTCTTTCAGGAACTTGCGCGGGTCAAAGTTGGACGTGTTTTCGGCCAGATGCTTGCGGACCGCACCAGTGGACGCCATACGCAGGTCGGTATCGATGTTGACCTTGCGCACGCCGTGCTTGATGCCTTCGACGATTTCGGACACCGGCACGCCATAGGTCTCGCCCATGTCGCCGCCGAACTTGTTGATGATGGCCAGCCATTCCTGCGGCACAGAGGACGAACCGTGCATCACCAGGTGGGTGTTGGGGATGCGGGCATGAATCGCCTTGACGCGGTCAATGGCCAGAATGTCACCGGTGGGCGGACGGGTGAACTTGTAGGCGCCGTGCGAGGTGCCGATGGCGATCGCCAGCGCATCGACGCGCGTTTTCTTGACGAAATCAGCGGCTTCGTCGGGATCGGTCAGCAACTGGCTGTGATCCAGTGCGCCTTCTGCGCCGTGGCCGTCTTCTTCTCCAGCCATGCCGGTTTCCAGCGAACCGAGACAACCGAGCTCACCTTCGACGGACACGCCGACAGCGTGCGCCATTTCAACCACTTTAGCGGTGGTAGCGACGTTGTATTCGTAAGTAGCGGGCGTTTTGCCGTCTGCCAGCAGCGAACCGTCCATCATCACCGAGCTGAAGCCCGATTGAATGGAGCGGAAACAGATATCGGGAGTCGCACCGTGATCCTGGTGCATGCAGACGGGAATCTGCGGATACATTTCGATGGCGGCCAGGATGAGGTGGCGCAGGAAAGGCTCGCCAGCATACGAACGGGCGCCGGCAGATCCCTGCAGGATCACCGGTGAATCCACGGCTGCAGCGGCTTCCATGATCGCTTTGACCTGCTCCATGTTGTTGACGTTGAAGGCGGGCAGGCCATAGCCGTTTTCGGCGGCATGGTCGAGCAGTTGACGAAGGGAAATCAGGGCCATATCAGTCTCCTAGGTTAAAAAGTTGCAGCAAGCTGCTTTATTGCAAAATCAGGCTTTTTTGGAACCGCCCACGCGGACGATTTTCATGGTGTTGGTGCCGCCCGACTGGCCGATGGGCTCGCCGATGGTCAGCAGGATCAGATCACCATCGCGCACTGCACCGCGCCGCCGCAGCTCTTCTTCGGCTTGTGCCAGCAATACGTCACGCTCCTTGCTGGCCGTTTTCAGGTTGATCGGGTAAACGCCGCGGAAAAGAGTCACTTTTCTACGGGTTTGAACCTCGGGTGTCAAGGCATAGATCGGCACGCGGGTAGACAAGCGGCTCATCCACAAACAGGTATTGCCGGACTCGGTGAGCGATGCAATGGCCTTGATGTTGAGGTGCACCGAGGTGAACACGGCCGACATCGCAATCGCCTCATCGGGGCGCAGGAAGCTGTGGTCGAGACGCGCACCGGAAAAAATATTCTCCGCTTCCTTTTCTGCTTCCAGGCAGACGCGGTCCATCGCCTGCACCGCCTCGAGCGGATACTGGCCCGCCGCCGTTTCTGCCGACAGCATCACGGCATCGGTGCCGTCGAGCACCGCGTTGGCAACGTCAGAGACTTCAGCGCGGGTCGGGATCGGACTGGAAATCATCGACTCCATCATCTGGGTGGCGGTGATGACAACCTTGTTGCGCTCCAGCGCCATGCGGATCATGCGCTTCTGCAGCGCAGGTACCGCAGCATCGCCGACTTCCACTCCCAGATCACCGCGCGCGACCATGATGGCATCTGATGCTTCGAGAATTTCTTCCAGGTTTTCAATCGCCTCGGTCCGCTCGATTTTGGCAATGAGCTGGCTCTTGCCGCCGGCTGCGCGCAACAGTTCGCGCGCCTGACGCATATCAGCCCCGCAACGCGGAAATGACACTGCAAGGTAATCGGCTTGCAATGCCGCCGCCGTCTTGATGTCCTCAATGTCTTTTGCGGTCAGCGCAGCGGCTGACAGGCCACCGCCCTTGCGGTTGATGCCCTTGTTGTTGGACAGCACCCCGCCTTGCACCACGGTGCAGATAATTTCCGTGCCCTTGACTTCTTCGACCCAGAATTCGATCCGGCCATCGTCCAGCAACAGGGTCACCCCCCGTTTCACATCATTCGGCAACTCTTTGTAGTCAAGGCCGACGCGATTCTGGTCACCCAGCGGGCAGGCAGCGTCGAGGATAAACGTATCACCCTTGGCCAGCGTGATCTTGTTGTCCTTGAACTTGCCGATGCGAATCTTCGGGCCTTGCAAATCAACCAACACACCCACTGCACGACCACGCGCACGCGCCAGCGACCGCACCAGCTCGGCACGAGCGATATGATCCTGCGCCGTTCCGTGTGAAAAATTCAGGCGCACCACATCCAGCCCGGCTTCCATCATGCGGTCCAGCGTTTTGGCATCGGAACAGGCGGGGCCGAGGGTGGCGACGATTTTGGTTCTGCGAATCATGGTTGTGTGCGCTGCGTAAGATTGGGGGAAAGAGCGGAAACGCCCGAGGGGCGCATTGCACCTGCCTCGGGCGTTTCCGTGAAGGGTTTAGCCCTTCGCACGTTCCTCCAGGATCGCCACGGCGGGTAGCACTTTGCCTTCGAGGTATTCAAGGAAGGCGCCGCCGGCGGTCGAGATGTAGCTCACCTTGTCGTAGATGTCATATTTCTGGATTGCGGCGATGGTATCGCCGCCACCAGCCAGCGTGAAGGCGCTGGTATTGGCAATCGCCATCGCGATGGTGCGGGTGCCTTCGCCGAACTGGTCGAATTCGAACACGCCAACCGGGCCGTTCCACACCACAGTGCCCGCCTTCATGATGATATCGGCGAGTTCCTGTGCGCTCTTCGGACCAATATCAAAAATCATGTCGTCGTCTTCCACAACGTCGGCATCTTTCAGCACAGCCGGTTCGTTGGCGTCGAATTTCTTGCCACACACCACATCAACGGCAATCGGAATGGTGGCGCCACGCGCGGTCATTTTCTCGATCAGCATCTGCGCAGTGGGAATCAGGTCGTTTTCGCACAGCGACTTGCCGATATTCTTGCCGGTGGCGGCGAGGAAAGTGTTTGCGATGCCACCGCCGACCACCAGTTGTTCGCATTTCTCCGACAGCGCTTCCAGCACGGTCAGCTTGGTGGACACCTTGGAACCGCCGACGATGGCGACCATCGGCCGTGCCGGGTTGGCCAGCGCCTTGTCCAGCGCATCGAGTTCTTCGGTCAACAGGATGCCTGCTGACGCCACCGGCGCGAATTTGGCGATGCCGTGGGTTGAAGCCTGGGCACGGTGCGCGGTGCCGAAGGCGTCCATCACGAAGACGTCGCACAGTGCTGCGTATTTTTTGGCGGTTTCGTCGACGTTCTTCTTCTCGCCGGTGTTGACGCGGCAGTTTTCCAGCACCACCAGTTCGCCATCGGCGATGTCGAAGCCGCCATTGGTCCATTCGCGTATCAGGCGTACGTTCTTGCCGAGCTTTTGCGCGATGACATCCACCACCGGTTTCAACGAATCCTCTTCCTTGAATTCGCCTTCGGTGGGACGCCCGAGGTGGGACGTCACCATAACCTTGGCGCCGGCCTTGAGGCAATGCTCAATGGTGCGCATCGACGCGGTAATGCGGGCGTCGGACGTGACCTTGCCATCCTTGATCGGTACGTTCATGTCAGCGCGAATAAACACGCGCTTGCCAGCCAGATCGAGATCGGTGACGCGAATAACAGCCATTTTGTTCTCCAGAAATAAGTTTTAAGGGTTGGCGTGCTGATTGTGGAGATGCGGCCGCGCCAGACCTTAAAGCTCACTAACAGACCAACGCACCGGGCGCATTCAAGGCAACGCCCCGAATGCGCCCGGTGCAGCCGGATTACTTCGCCACGTGCTTGACGAAGCGCAGCATGTTACAGGTGTAGCCATACTCGTTGTCGTACCAGGACACCACTTTGACGAACGTGCTATCCAGCGCGATACCGGCTTCGGAATCGAAAATGGACGATGCACTGAAACCACGGAAGTCGGTGGAAACCACTTTCTCGTCGGTGTACGCCAGGGTGCCCTTCATCGCGCCTTCGGATGCGGCCTTCATCGCTGCGCAGATTTCTGCGTAGGTGGCAGGCTTGTCGAGTTCGCAAGTCAGGTCAACCACCGACACGTCTGAGGTGGGGACACGGAACGCCATGCCGGTCAGCTTGCCTTTCAGTTCGGGCAGCACGACGCCCACGGCCTTGGCTGCACCGGTGGAAGACGGAATGATGTTTTCCAGAATGCCGCGGCCACCGCGCCAGTCTTTCATCGACGGGCCGTCGACGGTTTTCTGGGTTGCGGTAGCAGCGTGAACCGTGGTCATCAGGCCACGCTTCAGGCCCCAGTTGTCGTTCAGCACCTTGGCAATCGGTGCCAGGCAGTTGGTGGTGCAAGATGCAGCAGACACGATGGCCTGGCCGGCATAGGTTTCGTGGTTCACGCCATACACAAACATCGGTGTCGCATCCTTGGACGGTGCGCTCATCACGACTTTTTTCGCGCCAGCAGCAATGTGCTTCTGACAGGTTTCGTCGTCGAGGAAGAAGCCGGTGCACTCAATCACGATATCAGCGCCTGCCTCGTTCCACTTCAGGTTGGCGGGGTCGCGCTCGGCGGTCAGGCGAACGGTCTTGCCATTCACAACCAGATTATTGCCGCTCACCGACACGTCACCATTGAAGCGGCCATGGACCGAATCGTATTTCAGCATGTAGGCCAGATATTCGGGGTCGAGCAAATCGTTGATCGCGACCACTTCGATTTCGGGGAAGTCTTTGGCGATCGCGCGGAATGCCATGCGGCCGATGCGGCCAAAACCATTGATACCAACTTTAATTGCCATTGCAGTCTCTCCTGAGAGTTGAGAATTTTTTGTCTGGAGGCGGGAACGGAAGCAAGGGCGCGGAACCTGTCCGTGCTGGCCTTGTGCCCACTCCCTGATTCCTGATTATTACAGCACGCCCTTGACTGCCGCCACGACGGCCTCGGTGGTGATGCCGAAGTGCTTGTACAGCGCGGGCGCAGGAGCCGATTCACCGAAGGTGTCCATGCCCACGACCGCACCTTCCAGGCCTACATACTTGCGCCAGAAGTCGGTCACGCCGGCTTCCACCGCCACGCGTGGCAGGCCCTTGGTCAAAACGCCGGCCTTGTAGGCCGCATCCTGACGGTCGAAGGTGTTGGTCGAAGGCATCGAAACCACACGCACTGCGATGCCTTCGGCAGCCAGTGCTTCCTGGGCCTTCATGGCCAGCTCGACTTCGGAGCCGGTGGCGATGATGACGGCCTTGGCACCGGTAGCGTCCTTCAACACATATCCGCCCTTGGTGATATTGGCCATCGTCGCGGCATCACGTGCCATGAACGGCAGATTCTGACGGCTCAGGATATGACAGGTGGGGCCATCCATGCGCTCGACCGAATGCACCCAGCCAACGAGCGTTTCGACGGTATCACACGGACGCCAGACGTCGATGTTGGGGATCATGCGCAGCGTGGCGGTTTGCTCGACCGGCTGGTGGGTCGGACCGTCTTCGCCCAGGCCGATAGAATCGTGCGTGAACACGTGGATCACGCGCTGCTTCATCAGCGCAGCCATGCGGATGGCGTTGCGCGAATATTCGGAGAACATCAGGAAGGTGCCACCAAACGGCAGGAAGCCTCCGTGCAGCGCCATGCCGTTCATGATCGCAGCCATTCCGAATTCACGTACGCCGTAGCTGATGTAATTACCGGGATTGCCATTCCGTACCGGATGGCAACCTTCCCAGTTAGTGAAGTTGGAACCGGTCAAGTCGGCCGAGCCGCCGAGGAATTCGGGCAGTGCGGACGCCAGCGCATCGATGGAGAACTGCGAAGCCTTGCGGCTGGCAACGGTTTCAGCCTTGGTATTGAATGCGGCCACCTTCTCGGCCACGTGCGCTTTCCAGTTGGCGGGCAGCTCGCCCTTCACGCGGCGCTCGAACTCGGCAGCCTCGGCCGGAAAGGCCTTCTTGTATTCAGCGAACTTGTTGTTCCACAGGGTTTCGAGTCCCTGGCCCTTGGTCTTGGCATCCCATCCTGCGTAGATGTCTGCAGGAATTTCGAACGGCGGGTAGT
>JBBQDI010000045.1:0-8440 GCA_038319505.1 Burkholderiales bacterium | reverse complement strand
GTGCGCGTCTTCGGGGTCGAGTGAGAAGAGGGCGGAGCGTATCAGCGGATAGAGCATGGTCAGGGCGTGGGCGGGGTGGGAATGGAATGGCGTGTGGCGTCTTCGACCGAGCCTGCGTCCGGGTCGTTGAATACCGCTTGGTCTAGCGCGTTTTCACTTTTGGCGATGATGCAGCTCACCGCACAGTCGCCCGTGACGTTGCACACGGTGCGCATCATGTCGAGCAGGCGGTCGACGCCGATGATGAGCGCGATACCCTCGACCGGCAGGCCGACCTGACCAAGCACCATGGTGAGGGTGACGAGGCCGACCCCCGGCACCGCCGCGGTGCCGACCGAGGCGAGTGTGGCGGTCAGCACCACCATCAGATAGTCGGTGAGCGACAGGTTGATGCCGTAGACGTTGGCGATGAACACCGTGGCCACGCCCTGCATCATGGCGGTGCCGTCCATGTTGATGGTGGCGCCCATCGGCACGGTGAACGCAGCGATGCTGTTCTTCACCCCCATTTTGTGCTCCACCGTGTGCAGGGTGACCGGGATGGTGGCGCCGGAACTGGCGGTGGAAAACGCGAACGCCGCCGGGTCGCGCATTTTTTTCAGGAAGGTAACAGGGTTGAGCGAGCCGAGCAGGCGCAGCAGCAGCGGATAGGTGCCGAACATCTGGATCATCAGGGCGGCGGTCAGCGTCAGGAAATACGCCGCCAGAGGCAGCAGCAAATCCAGTCCCTGGGTGGCGAAGGTACGCGTGATCAGTGCAAACACGCCATATGGCGCCAGCCGCATGATCCATTCGACCATGTGCATGATCACTGCGTCCAGATCGGTGAACAGGTTGAGCACATGCTTGCCGCGCGCGCCCGACATTGTCACCGCCATGCCGAACAACAGCGCGAATACGATGATCTGCAGCATATTGCCTTCGGCCATCGCGGCCACCGGGTTGGTTGGCATCATGTTGATCAGCACCTGGGTCAGCGGCGGCGCTTCCTTGCCACTGAAGCTGGCGCTGGTTACGCCGGCGTCGAACCCCTGCCCGGGGCCGACGATGCCCGCCAGCGTCAGCGCGATGGTCACTGCGATTGCAGTGGTGGCCAGGTACAAAGCCAGTGCCTTGACGCCGATGCGTCCCAGCGCCTTCAGGTCGGATAGCGCGGTCACGCCCACCACCAGCGACACGAATACCAGTGGCACCACCATCATCTTCAGTGCCGAGACGAACACCGAGCCGATCACCTGCAGCAAGCCGTCGACCAGGAGCATCTGTATCCAGGGCAGCGTGCCCAGTTGATTCAGCATGACGCCCAGCACGATGCCGGCGAGCATCGCGATCACAATCTGGCGGGTAAGCCGGTGGGATTCAGGTGCAGCCATGCGAACTGGGTACGGGAGTCGACATGCCGTGAGTTTAACAGGGCGAGGGCACAAGGCTGACGCGTAGCGGGTGGCGATGTTATCCTGAACCAACACGTGGTTTAGCGTGTCTGTCTGCTTTAATAACCCGCCCGTTTTCTAACTTACCGACAAATCCATGATTACCCTGTCTTTCCCCCAGCGCCTTGTATTGCTTTTCAGCCTGTTGATGGCGCCCGCCGCCTGGAGCGCGACCAATATTCCGCCGCCGCCTGAGCTGGGCGCCAAATCCTATGTGCTGATGGATGCCGCCAGCGGCGCCGTCCTGGTCAACCATGAGGGCGACCTGCGCCTGCCGCCTGCCAGCCTGACCAAGCTGATGACCGCCTACATCGCGACGCTGGAAATCGACCGCGGACACTTGCATGAAACCGACATGGTGACCATCAGCGAAAAAGCCTGGCGCATGGGCGGCTCGAAGATGTTCGTCAAAGTGGGCAACCAGGTCTCGGTCAACGACCTGTTCCACGGCATCATCATCCAGTCGGGCAATGACGCCAGCGTGGCGCTGGCCGAGCACATAGCAGGCGACGAGGACGCTTTTGCCGCGCTGATGAACGGCGAGGCCAAACGGCTGGGGATGAGTAACAGCCATTTCATGAATGCCACTGGCTGGCCCGCTGAAAATCACTTTTCAACAGCGCACGACATGGCCACGCTGGCGCGCGCGATCATTTACCAGGATCCGGTGCACTATGCGATGTACGCGCAGAAATGGTTCTTGTGGAACGGCATCAAACAGCCCAACCGTAATCTTTTATTGTGGCGCGACGATGGTGTCGATGGTCTGAAAACCGGTCACACCGACGAGGCCGGCTACTGTCTGGTGGCTTCCGCCACGCGCGACGGCGAACGTCTGATTGCGGCCGTGTTCGGCACCGAAAGCGAGAAGGCGCGAGCAGAAGAAACCGCCAAGCTGCTGGGGTATGGCTTCCGCTTCTTCGAGAGCAAGACCTTCCACAAGAAAGGTGACGTGCTGGCCAATGCAGAAGTCTGGAAAGGCTCGGCACGCACCGTCAAGGCGGGTCTGCTGGGTAATCTGGCATACAGCGTGCCCAGAGGGGAAGCGGCTGCACTCAGCACGCAGCTCGTGCTCAACCCCACCTTGATTGCGCCAATCAAGCAGGGTGACGTCATCGGTAAAATCGAAATCCGTCAGGGCGACAAAGTGCTGACGCAAGCCAAAGTGGTTGCGCTGGAAAGTGTTGAACAAGGCGGGTTCTTCCGTCGCAGCTGGGATAGCATCCGGCTATTCTTCAAGCGACTGTTCGGCTGATAATCAAACAGACGTAAACAAAAAGGCGACCATCGAAAGAGCGGTCGCTTTTTCAATGCTTGGGGTGGGGAGGGTGGTCAGCTGCCGCCCCTGAAGAGGCAGTCGATATACATTCGTCGAGTGCCCGTTCGGCCCCAGACAGGGGACATCCAGTTCAAACTTCTGAAATGTTGGGTGGTGTCCTTGGGTTTTCCGATATGGGTTCCTTTGATTCCGCAGGAAAATGCTGCGAGCCCGGCTAGCTGCCCGGCGCGACGCAGCTACAACTATTCTTTCGCGTACGCAGCCTGCGCTTTGCGCCGAAGGCTGATGAACACCACCAGACCGGAGATGGCGCCAAGGAAGACCGCACTGGTGCCAACCGTGCCCCAGCCAAGACCGCCGAGCCTGACAGGTTGCGAAAGCAGGTCGCCGAACGCGGCACCGAGCGGTCGGGTAAGGATGTAGGCGGCCCAGAACGCGGCAATGGCGTTGGCGCGAAAGCCGTAATAGACCACTGTCACCCCGCCGATCAGGGCGGCGAACATCAACGTGGAAGTCTCATAGCCCAATTTCATGGTTTCGGCGGCAAGATCGCCTGCAGCAGTTCCAAGCGCAAATGTGAACAGGATGGCCAGCCAGTAAAAGGCCTCACGCCGGGTTGTGGTGACTTTGTGGTTCGACAGGGTTTTCTCGCTCGCGTACCAGCCGATAAAGGTGGCGGTGAGTGCGCCACCAAACGCCCATACGGTGGTGGGAAGCGGCACGCCGAGGTTGTCAACCAGGTTGTCGGTGATGAGCGTGCCAACGATACTGATGAGTACAACCGCCAGCCAGTAAATGCCTTCGACGCAGCGACGGGTGCGGAACTGCGCAACCAATACAGCAGCAAGCAGCACACTCATGATCAAGGTCGTGTTGTTCAGTCCCAGGTGCAGATTGAAGTTCAGAAAATCGGCGGCGGTTTCCCCGACTGTGGTGGCCAGTATCTTGATGACCCAAAAATAAAACGTGATTTCCGGCACTTTGTTGAGCATGGCGCGGGCCTGAGAATGTTGATTATGTTTCATGATCGATTCCTGGCTGGCTGGCGGGGTGGGTTAGTGGGTTTTGCTGGCCGCTTTTTGTGGGAACAGCCACAAATAACCTGCGATGAAGAGGAGCAGTACAGCCGATGCCGTATAACGGCTCAAGGCCAGTCCACCTGCATTGATGGGTTTATCGAGAAAGTCACCGACTACAGCACCGAGTGGCCGGGTGAGAATGAACGCCGTCCAGAACAAGGCTGTATGCGAGATGCGGGTCCGGTAGTACGCGACGACGACCAGTATCAGCAGCCCGCTGAATACTGCTGCGCCGCCGGTATACCCCAGCCCGGCCGTGCTGGCCGTCCAGTCGCCGAGCGCGGTGCCCAGCGTTTGCGAAAACATGATGGTGACCCAGTAGAACGCCTCGGATTTCGGTGTGCTCACACTGTCTGCCGACACAGTACCGAGCGTGCGATACCAGACTGCCAGTGACACCATCAGCAAGGTAAACAACAGCATTGAGCCGCCGGCATAGCCAATGCCAAGCGAGCGATCGGCATAATCGGCCAGCGTCGTGCCGACGGTCGTGGTGGCGATGATGGTCGTCCAGTAAAGCCAGGGGTGGTAGCGCTTCGCACCGATCTGGGCGCCAACCGCGAGAAGAAATAAGATGGCGAAAATACCGGTCGCGACGAGATAGCCGAACTGCATCGACATGGATACTGCGTCGCCACCGGTTTCCCCCAGCGTGGTGGCCGCAATTTTCACGATCCAGAACATCAGGGTGACTTGTGGAACTTTGCTTAATGCGTTTTGTGCGTCAGCGTTCATTATATTTTCTCTAGTGGGACAACGCGTTGGGCGGTTTTCTAAAAGAATACATGCCATTAAAAAAAACCGCCCATGGGGCGGTTGTGATGCTTAACTGCGTTCGTTTTGATCCTCATGGTTGCGCCCATGATCATCGTCCTCTTCGGCTTCAGCCGCGAGGACTTTGCTATTGCCGGCATCGACCGCTATTTCAGTCGTGCCCCGGTCATGCTTCACATCAATCTGCCAGACCAGGTAGCCGTCTTCGTCATCGAGTTTGGCTTTCACCACATGGCCGGGCTGTACCGCAAGCGCGGCCGCTTCCGCTTGCTGCTGGCTAACCTTGGCATGCTTGGCAAACTCAGCCTGGGACTCGATACCGCGCGGCAGCTTGATGCTGGACGCTTTGACTTCATCAGGCAGTTTGATGACGCCTGTAGCGAAGGCCGTGCCCGCAGCGAGTGAAGCAACCAGGGTGACAGCGGCGAGGATTTTGGTATTGCGTTTCATGGTATTTCCTTTCATCAACAGCGGCGTTATTGCCGTGATGTGAAGACTACGCAGCGAATCTCGTCAGATGCTGGCGGGAAAATGACGGTTTGGTAAGGTTCGCCCTGGCCACAACATCTCGCGAAACGGTAATGAAACATTGCCGCGCACCACGATTAAACTTGCGCCATGAACCTTCTGATCATTGAAGACGACGTTGAAGCCGCAGAATATCTGCGGCGCGGACTCACTGAGTCAGGCCATGTCGTTGACTGTGCGCATGACGGCGAAGTAGGCCTGCAACTTGCGCTGCAAAACGACTACGACGTGTTGCTGGTCGACCGCATGCTTCCGCGTCGCGACGGCCTTTCGCTTATCCGCATGTTGCGTGCGGACGGACGGATAACGCCTGTACTGGTGTTGTCTGCATTGGGACAGGTCGACCAGCGCGTCGAAGGGTTGCGCGCGGGGGGTGATGATTATCTGGTGAAGCCTTACGCCTTTGCCGAACTACTGGCGCGCATCGATGCACTGGCACGGCGTGCAACGCCCACAGAAGCCGTTGCACCGGGGGTATTGAAAGTGGGCGACCTCGAACTCGACCTCGAGCGCCGTCGCGTCACGCGCGCCGGACAACTCCTCCGACTACAGCCACGTGAATTGCGTTTACTTGAATACCTGATGCGACGCAGCGGGCACATCGTGACGCGAACCATGCTGCTGGAACACGTGTGGGATCTACACTTTGATCCCCAGACCAACGTGGTGGATAGCCAGATCAGTCGCTTGCGCGCCAAGATCGACCGTGATTTCGACCCATCGCTTCTGCATACCCTGCGCGGCATTGGCTACCGACTGGGCGACGAAAGGTGAGCGCGCGGCTGGCGCGACTCCGGCAACTTGCGCGAACCTCGGCGATCCGGTTGGCACTGCGCTACGCATTGCTGCAGGTTGTCGTGCTGGCAATCGCATTGGCGGCGTTGTTCTGGGTGGTCAACCGCTATGTCGATCAGCAGATCGCGGAGAGTCTTACCAGCGAACTTGCTACCTTGAAAAGCCTGCCTGCGTCTGCACTCACCACGCGTGTCGCTGCACTTGCCGACACCCGCAGCCGGACGCGGGGTGCACGTCATTACCGTCTCGAAGACGCGCACGGCCACATGTTGGCAGGCAATGTAAGTCACTGGCCGGGCGGACTCACCGCCGATGGGGTCCTGTGGCAGGGCGAACTCACGGTAACCGAACGAGGTGATCCGCGCGATAACAACGAATCGACCCCGTTGCCTGCCGTCGGAACGATGCTTGCTGACGGCAGGCGTCTGCTCATCGCGCAGGATACGGGGGCAGCGGAAGACCTGCACGAAGTCGCACTGATTGCCGCCGTCATCGTACTCGCGCTGACCGCCAGCTTCGCCGTACTGTTGGGACTGTCGCTCGGCTGGCAATGGTTAAAACGGATCGACGCAATCAATCGAACAGCCGGTCAGATTGCAGCAGGGGATCTCACTCAACGCGTCAAAACGACGGATCGCGGCGATGAATTCGATCTGCTGGCAGGACATTTGAACACCATGCTTGAACGCATCGAAGATGCCGTTGCGGGAATGCGTGAAGTGTCTGACAACGTGGCGCATGATTTGCGCAAACCGCTAGCGCGTCTGAAAACACGCGCTGAGGTCGTACTCAACAAGCCGCGTGACTCAGCTGCCTATCGGGAGGCGCTGGCGCAGACTGTTAGCGATGCTGACGAATTGATGCGCACGTTTGATGCGTTGTTATCGATCGCCCGGCTTGAAGCGGGCAGCGAGTTATCTGGACGTGAAACCATCGACCTTGCCGAGCTGACCCGTGATGTTGCCGGGCTATATGCTGACGAAGCCGAGGACATGGCACGACCGTTCCAGCTCGAATTGGACGCTGGCATCCTGGTGTCGGGTAGCCGCGCGCTGCTCGCCCAAGCGCTTGCTAACTTGCTCGACAACGCCTTCAAATACAGCGCGCCGGAGGTGGCGCTTGAAGTGCGTCTGGAGCGTGTGGGTTCGCATGCACGGCTCACTGTGCGTGACCATGGCGATGGGATTCCGCCCGGCGAACATGTACGCATGATCGAGCGATTCGTGCGTGGCGATACGGCTCGTAGTCAATCCGGAAGCGGTTTAGGGCTGGCGCTGGTGAAAGCAGTGATGCATGCTCATGGTGGGAAGCTGGAACTCAGCGTTACTCCGGACGGCGGGTTAACCGCGCAGCTGACGTTGCCGCTTGGCTGATTCTGTTCTGCGCTTTTGTGTCCTAAATACTTTCTGATTTCCGTGTTGGTGACCAAGAGACCGCCAGCTTTCCTCACATCACCTGCACGCACCTGGAAAATCCAGGTTGATGACTGCCTGGTCCGAGATATCAGACATTCACGGTGCTTCGCAGAAACAACAAAGGCCGCTATGCGGCCTTTGTTGTTGGGAGGGGGCGAAAGATTATTTCTTCGCCGTCCGCCGCAAACGATTCAGCAAGCGCCGCGCCAATTCACCAAACAACTCGGTCTGCGTAGGGTGCGGGAAGATTGCCTTGGCGACCTGGGTCAGGGTCATTTCGCCGGCTACCATCATCACGCCGATGCCGATCAGGGTGTCGGTGTGGTCGGCCAGGTAATGCACGCCGATGATCCGGCCGGTGGCTTTGTCTGCCACCAACTTGATCATGCCTTCGGTTTCACCGGTGATCATCGCCTTGGCGTCGATGCTCATCGGCATCTTGGCTTCCACCGCATCAATGCCCTTGGCCTTGGCCTGCGTTACGGATAAGCCTACGAAGCCGGCTTGTGGACGCGAGAAGGTGACGCCGCAGTCCTTGTCTTGGTCGTATTCACTGGCGTGGCCGAGCAGGTTGTCTGCGGCGACTCGGCCTTGCGTGGCGGCAGTGTGGGCGAGCATGTAGCCGCCAATCACGTCGCCTACCGCGTAGATATGCGGCACGCTGGTCTGGCCGCGGCTGTTGACCTTGATCGCTGCGCCGTCGAGCTCGACGCCGACTTTATCCAGGTTCAACTTGCTGGTGTCGGGACGCTTGCCAGTGGCCATCAGGATGACATCGCAGTCGAACACGGATTCAACGCCTTCCTTGTTGGTGTATCGCAGCTTCATTGCACCGGGTTTGCCATTCGCTTCCTTGATGTCGGCGCTGGTGACAACGCTGATTTCATTTTCCAGCAAGGCGATCAGGTGCTTGGCAATTTCCTCTTCGGTTTCGGCGAGGATGCGGTCATGGCGCTCCAGCATCAGGATTTCGGTGCCGAAGTCGCGGAAGATCTGCGCCATCTCCACGCCGATGACACCGCCGCCGATGATCGCCATTTTCTTCGGCGGTGCGGCGAGGTTCCAGATGGTGTCGGAGGTGACCACGCCGCCGCTTGCCATGTTTTCACGCGCGCCGGGTATCGGCGGCACGAAAGC
>JBBQDI010000044.1:0-8536 GCA_038319505.1 Burkholderiales bacterium | reverse complement strand
GCAAGGCGCTGTTGCGCTTGATCGAGCCGACCACTGGAACGATCACGCTCGGTGGCGAGACCATTACCGCGAACAATGCAGCCACGCTACGGCGACAGGCACAAATGGTATTCCAGGATCCCTTCAGTTCGCTCAATCCACGCATGCGGGTGGCGGACATTTTGCTCGAGGGCATGGATGCGCTGGGCGTGGGGGCCACCCGCGATCGCCGCGAGGCGATGACACAGCTGCTGCGTCAGGTCGGGCTGCCGGACGACGCGGGCGGGCGATATCCGCATGCGTTTTCGGGCGGCCAGCGGCAGCGCATTGCGATTGCGCGCGCGCTGGCGGTGTCGCCCCGGCTGATCATTTGCGACGAACCCACCAGTGCGCTCGACGTATCAGTGCAGGCACAAATACTGAATCTGCTGAAAGACTTGCAGGACAGTCTGGGGCTGGCCTATCTGTTCATTACGCACAATCTCGCCGTGGTCGATTATCTGGCGCATGACGTGGCGGTGATGTACCTCGGACGCATCGTCGAACAAGGCGCCGCTGCCGACGTATTGCGTGCACCGCGCCATCCCTACACGCAAGCGCTGGTGAGTGCGGTGCCGCGCATCGAACCGCAGACCGGGCAGGGCATCATTCGTCTGGCAGGGGATCAACCGTCGCCGCTCAACCCGCCGAGCGGCTGTCATTTTCATCCGCGCTGTTCGCATGCCAGTGAGGCGTGCCGTCAGACCTATCCCGATCCGAGCGATCTTGGAGAAGGACACTGGACACGTTGCCATTGGGTGGCGGGGCAGTTTTAAGAATTTTTTGAAACGGGGTGTTACTTGAATAACGCTAAACACAGTCGCAATTTCTGGATCGGCAACGCAGTGTTGGCGCTGGCCATGCTGATGCTTTTATTGATGGGCCCCTTATCCAATGCGCTGGGCATTTGGGCGGCGGTACTCTGGATGGCGCTGGCCGCTGTTGGAATGGGGCTGGTGATGTCGGACAAGCGAGATGAGCCGCCACCGCCCGACTGAATGGGCAGGTGCTTGTTAGGGAAGTTGGACCATGATCCGCTGGCCGGCACGAATGTGGCTGCTTTTTCTGAAAGCGGAATTCCAGCGCTTGAGATTGTCCAGACTGACATCGAAACGCTGTGCAATGGCAAGCAGGGTGTCGCCGTGCTTGACAGTATAACGAACAGACTTGGCTGGTTTTCTGGCGTTGGCGTTGGGGTTGAATGCAACGTGCCGGATGACCGCAGGTTTTGCGCTGGCCTGCTCGTTCACCGGTAAACGCAGTGCCTGACCGGCTTTAAGGGTGCCATTGAGGTCGGGGTTGGCATCGGTTAGCTGGGCGACGGTCAGGCCGTAGCGGCGAGCCACGCTGAACAGCGTGTCACCCCGCTCGACATGGTGCGAGTTGGCATCCGCCGAAGCGGATGCAGTACTTTGTGCCACCACGCCGCGGCCCTGGATCGGAACCAGAATGATTTGTGCCTTGACCAGTTTGCCGCGCTTCAACTTGAACTGATTGTGTTCTTCCAGGCGGGCGATACTGGCGTTGAAATGCTGGGCAATCGCCTTGAGACGTTCGCCTCTTTTCGCGGCATAGGGCTTCCAACTGTCCCAGGTACCGGTTTCCAGATTGCGCTGGAATGTGTCTGCCTTGTCGACGGGGACCAGCAGATTGACCGGCGTGTCGGAGCGAATGATGTTGCGCGGGAATGCAGGATTCAGTGCGAGAAAAGCCTCTCTGCTCATGCCCGCCAAACGTGCGGCTGAATGAATGTCCATGCTGGCGTGGACGGCAACCTGATCAAAGTAGGGCTGGTTGGGCAGCGTGTTGATGGCGACCCCATACTGGTCTGGATTACGGATGAGATTCTTGATTGCGAGCAGCTTGGGGACGTAGTTCCGGGTTTCTTCAGGCAGGGGCAGGCTGGCGTAGTCGGTAGGCAGGCCCTGTTCAACATTTTTCTGAATCGCGCGGGCGACGCAGCCCTCGCCGCAGTTGTATGCCGCCAGCGCCAGTTGCCAGTCGCCAAAATCGAGATAAAGCTTGCCCAGATAGTCGAGTGCGGCATTGGTAGAGGCAGTGAAATCGCGCCGGCCGTCGTACCAGGTATCCTGCT
The DNA here is from genome assembly GCA_038319505.1 of Burkholderiales bacterium. Classification (GTDB taxonomy): domain Bacteria; phylum Pseudomonadota; class Gammaproteobacteria; order Burkholderiales; family Thiobacillaceae; genus Thiobacillus. Next base: position 6,423 of record JBBQDI010000044.1, on the reverse strand, counting down.
TGAGCCCATAGTGGCGTCCGGTGGCAGGCATGAACTGCCAGATGCCGGAGGCCGCGGAAGTCGACAGGGCAGTGGATTTGAACGCGCTTTCGATCATTGGCAGCAATGCAATTTCCATTGGCATTGCCCGCCGGTCAACTTCCTGAACGATATGGAACAGATAAACGCGCGAGCGATCGAGCATGCGGCGCACGTATTCCGGCCGTGAGGCATACCAGGATTCATGAACCGCAACGAGCGGATTCTGTCCGGCCGCGTCGTCGATCTTGAAGCCGCCGAGGATGCGCTGCCAGACATCATTCTGGTTGACAGTGTCCGCGGTTTCGCCAGCGATGGGATCGTTGGCCGGGGCACTGCTCCATTCCAGGGTTTGGGTAATGGCGAGGGGCTGAATAGCGGTGGGGGATTCTGCTGCGGCCGCGGGCAAACTGAGCAACAGTGCCAGCGCAGCCAGGCTGGGCCAGGTGAATTTGATATCAGTTAATTTGATTTTGGACAAACTTTTTCCGGGCAAGTCGGACTCACGTACTAGATAAGTCCCCATGCTAAGTGGATGGGGGGGGGCGGTCAACCATCCCAGGCATCCTTGGCTGCACGAATCGCGCCGAATACCTCGGCAGGACTGGGATGTGGACGATTCAGATACCGGGCGGCAAACGCTGTCATGTCTGGGTCGTGAAAGCGCAGGAATGGATTGGTTGCTTTTTCCAGCCCCAGGATCGAGGGCAAGGTAGGTCGCCCGTGCGCGCGTGAGTCGCGGTCGGTGCGCTCACGTTCAAGCAAGGCGGGATTGTCGCTGTCTATGGTCTTGGCGAAGTCAATATTGCTCAAGGTGTATTCATGCGCGCAGCAGACTCGGGTAGCATCGGGCAGATCAAGAATCGCATCCATACTGCGCGCCATCATCGCGGGATTCCCTTCAAACAGCTTGCCGCAGCCACAGCCGAATACGGTATCGCCACAAAACAGAAAACCGTGGCCGACATAGCTGATGTGGTCGAGTGTGTGGCCGGGCGTGGCCAGAACATCGAAATGCAAACCGGGTTCAGCGATGTCTACGCAGTCGCCGCCGTGCAGAGTATGGGTGATGGCGGGAATTCGGGGATTTTTCGGTGCGTATATGGTGCAGTTGTAGCGTTGACGCAGCGTAGTGTTGCCGCCAGTATGGTCAGGGTGATGATGGGTGATGAGTACGGCGGTCAAGACGAGTTGATGCGCGTCGAGAAAGGCGAGCAGCGGCACTGGATCGCCCGGGTCGACCGCGACAGCATGATGCCCGTCGTGTAGTACCCAGATGTAATTGTCTTCAAACGCAGGCAGCGGTATGAGTGTCAGCATGGTGGGGCATGGAAACAGGAGGAACGACTATGTTATCCAAGCTTGAGTCAGAATGGTTTGAAACGCCGCTGGGACAACATTTGTTGTTTCGCGAGCGGCGCTACTTCGACCATGCTGTGTCCGACGTATTCGGCTTCAATGCGGTTCAGGTGGGGCTGCCGCAGATCGATTTTTTGCGCAACAGCCGGATTCCATTGCGAACGACGTGTGCTGTGGAGACGCCTGCGCACGTTCGTGCCGACCCCATGTTTCTGCCGTTCGAGAGCCAGTCTCTTGATCTGCTGCTGCTGCCGCATGTGTTGGAATACAGTGCCAATCCACACCAGGTACTACGCGAAGCCGAACGGGTGCTGCGCCCGGAAGGCCGCCTGGCACTGGCCGGATTCAATCCGCGCAGTCTGTGGGGATTGGCCCGCACGCTGAAGGGCGGTGAGCGCGGCTATCCATGGAACGGCAATTTCTTGAATATTTCGCGGGTGAAGGACTGGATGGCATTGTTGGGACTTGAGGTGGCCGCGGGCAGCATGTGTTGTTACCGGCCACCGATCAACCGGGAAAACTGGTTGCGACGCCTGCGTTTCATGGAACCCGCGGGCGACCGCTGGTGGGCCATGGGAGGCGGCGTGTATTTTCTGCAGGCGGTCAAGCGCGTGCCGGGCATGAATATTATTTTGCCGCAGTGGAAAACGCCCGTAGCCCAACGGTTATTATCGCCCGCGGCAAAAGTCATTAACCTCAAACAGTATCGGGTACGTCGTGAACGCTGACACCACCATCTACATTTATAGCGATGGCGCTTGCAAGGGCAATCCCGGCACAGGCGGCTGGGGCGCGTTGCTGGTAACGGACGGGCATCGCAAGGAAATCTGTGGGGGCGAGGCCAATACCACCAACAACCGCATGGAAATGACGGCGGTGATCCGTGCGCTGGAAGAACTGAAGCGCCCGTCCACGGTCGAGGTCCATACCGACTCGCAATACGTGCAAAAAGGCATCAGCGAATGGATAGCCGGCTGGAAGCGGCGCAACTGGCACACCGCCGACGGTAAACCGGTCAAGAACCAGGATTTGTGGCTGCAACTGGATTCCCTGAGCCAGTTGCACCGCATCGAATGGAAATGGGTACGCGGCCATTCTGGGCATCCGGAAAACGAACGCGCTGACGCGCTGGCCAACCAGGGCGTTTTGCAGGCGCAGCAAACCTGACATGCGACAAATCATTCTCGACACCGAAACCACCGGCCTCGACCCCAATCAGGGGCACCGCATCATCGAAGTGGCGGCGGTGGAAATGGTCAACCGGCGGTTGACCGGCAACCATCTGCATCGCTATGTGAATCCCGATCGCGACATCGACGCCGGGGCGATGCAGGTGCACGGCATCACCCCCGAGTTTTTGCAGGACAAGCCGCGCTTTGCCGATGTCGCGCACGAGTTTGTCGACTTCATTCAGGGTGCTGAACTCATTATTCACAACGCGCCATTTGATGTGGGATTCCTCAACATGGAATTGCACATGCTGGAGATGCCGCTGCTGTCCAACTGGTGCGACAGCGTGACGGATACATTGCCGATGGCCAAGGCACTCCACCCCGGTCAACGCAACAATCTGGATGCGTTGTGCAAGCGCTATGGCGTGGATAACGCGGCACGCACGCTGCATGGTGCCTTGCTCGACTGCGAATTGCTGGCAGCGGTGTATCTGGCTTTGACGCGGGGGCAGGAAAGTCTGTCGATCGGCCTGGAAATGCGCAGCGCACAGGCCGATCAGGCCGCTGCGCGCGCACGGCCCAAGCCCATCCTGTTGCATGCCACGCCTGAGGAAATGGCCGCACATGCAAGCCTGCTCGAGGCCATCGACAAGGAAAGCCAAGGCACCTGTCTGTGGGACGTGGCGCATCCCATGCAGAATCCCGACAGGGGCCAGGATTGACTGTTTGGGTGTCATGCAGGCGGGCGGGGTTGTGGCGTTTTGTCGGGTGGGTGCTCGTCCTCCTGATGGCCGTGCCGGGGCAGGCAGTCGCCGCACGGGCGGTCGTGGTGATGAGCGATGATTCGGCCCCCTATCTGGACGTCTATCAGGTCATTCAGTCCTATCTGGGCGATACGCCCCATCAGGTGAGCCGGGTGAATGCCGTGGGTTTAACCTCCGCCTCTGTGGATGGGGTGCAGTTGGCCGTTGCGGTCGGCGTGCGTGCCGCTGAAGCGCTGGCTGTGCTGCCGGAACGACTGCCAGTGCTGGCGGTCCTGGTGCCGCGCGTCTGGTATCTGAAAACCGGGCGCAGCCGCCTGTCTGACGGTGGACGCAGGCCAGTCTCTGCCATCTATATTGACCAGCCATTTGAACGACAGGCGAAGCTGATTCGCCTGGCCTTTCCCGATGCGCGTCGTGTGGGGGTTCTGCTGGGTGCCGATCAGGAATGGTTGACAGGTGAACTGAGCGAAGCGCTGCGTTCGCAGCGCCTCAGTCTGGTCCATGCCACGCTGTCCGGGGATGAACAACTGATTATCCCGCTCGAAAACGTGTTGGCGGAAGCCGATTTGCTGCTGGCCGTGCCCGACCCGCTGGTATTCAATCGCAATACCGCTCAAAGTCTGTTTTTGACGTCCTATCGCTACCGGGATCCGGTGATGGGCTATTCGCATTCGATGACCCGGGCGGGCGCGCTGTTGTCGCTGTTTTCCAGCCCGGCTCAAATTGGCCGTCAGGCCGCTGAATGGGTGCGTAATGCGCTGAATAACGTGCCAGCACGCCTGCCTCCACCGGCCTTTCCAGCGTACTTCGATATATCAATCAATGAACAGGTTGCTCGCTCGCTCGGTTTTGCCTTGCCGCCAGAAGACGAGCTGGTCAAGCGTATGGAAGGGAGTCGCTGATGACGTATTCATTGGGAATACGAGGCCGTGTGATCGGTCTGGCCATGGTGCCGGTGGCCATTATTGGCGTGGTGCTGTTATTCCAGCTCATTACCGGGAAGATCGATGACCTGGATCAGTCCCTGCGTACCCGTGCCGCTGCCATTGCCCGGCAGTTGGCGCCGGCCGCGGAATATGGCGTTGCATCGGGCAATGTCGGGGTGTTGCAGACGTTGCTCAAAAAAGTGGCAGTTGAGCCCGATATCCGTGGCGTGGCCGTGTTTTCCGACAATGGCCAGCAGCTGGCGCAGGTGGGTCTGGATATCTGGACTGAACCTGCGGCGGGCAAGCTGCCCGCCGATCATATCTTTCTGATCGAGTACAAGGAGCGGCTGGTCTATTACGCGCCGATCACGCGCACCGAGGTCATGGTGGATGATTATCAGACACTCGATGCACACACATCCTCGCCCGGTTCCCGGACCCGGCTACTGGGCTGGGTGGGGCTGGACGTATCGCGCAGCGCCACGTTCAAAAGCCAACGTGATGCCATTTTGCGTAGCCTGGGGATATTGCTGGCGGGTCTGGGTGTGAGTTTCTTTCTTGCCTGGCGCATCGGGCGTCAGATCACGCGGCCGATTCTGGCCTTGACCCACACGGTCAGCCGCATCGGAGAAGGGCATCTGGAAGAACGGGTGGAACAAACCGGGCAGGCCGAGCTGGGCATGCTGCAACACGGCGTCAATCACATGGCGGCTCATTTGCAGTCGATGCAGGATCAGATGCAGGAAAGGATTGATCAGGCCACCGCGCGTCTGGTTTATCAGGCCAGCCACGATGCGCTGACCGGGTTGATCAATCGTAGCGAGTTCGAGCAGCGACTGCAGCGCGCGCTGCTGTCGGCCCTGCAGCAAGGTCGGGAACATGCCCTGTGCTACATGGACCTCGATCAGTTCAAGGTGATCAACGATTCCTGTGGCCATGCGGCGGGCGATGAACTGCTGCGCCAATTGGCGTTGCTGCTCAAAGGCAAGCTGCGTGAACGCGACACCCTGGCGCGCCTGGGTGGCGACGAGTTCGCGCTGCTGTTGGAGAACTGCACGGTGCAGGACGCGCTGGAAGTGGCAGATACATTCCGGACCGAGGTGCAACGCTTCCGCTTCAAGTGGGAAGACCGCATTTTCGCTGTCGGCATGAGTGTGGGCATGGTGGCGATCAATCGCGACAGCGGCACCACAGCCAACCTGCTGTCAGCCGCGGATGCCGCGTGTTATGTGGCAAAAGACCGCGGCCGCAACCAGATTCACCTCTACGAAATCCGCGACACCGATCTGGCGCGCCATCGAGGCGAAATGCAGTGGGTCACGCGCATCCACCGGGCTCTGGAGGAGCAGCGTCTGCGCCTGTCGTGGCAGGACATCCGCCGTACCGATGGGGCACCAGGCGCTACCCGTCATGTCGAACTGTTGTTGCGGATGCTGGATGATGACGGCAGCGAAATCCTGCCCATGGCCTTTATTCCAGCGGCTGAGCGTTATTCGATCATGCCCACGCTCGACAGTTGGGTGATCGAGGAAACGCTCAATTTATGCAAGCGGTATCTGGCATCCCCGCAGGCGCAGCATTGCCTGTTTGCGGTCAATTTATCGGGTGCGTCGCTGAAAGCCCCGGCGTTTCGTGGCATGTTGTTGACACGCCTGCAGGAGAATCCTGTCATGGGACCGCATTTGTGTTTTGAAATTACGGAAACCGCGGCCATCGGCAACCTCGCCGTGGTGAACGAGTTTATTGAAGCCATGCGTGAATTTGGCTGCAGCTTTGCGCTGGATGATTTTGGCAGCGGTCTGTCGTCCTTCACCTATCTCAAGAATCTGAAAGTGGATTTCCTGAAAATAGACGGTGCTTTCGTGCGTGACATCGCAAGCAATCCGATCGACCGCTCCATGGTTGAGGCCGTCCATCGCATCGGTCACCAGATGGGACTGAAAACCGTGGCTGAATATGTCGAGTCGGATGAAACCCTGGCGGTGTTACGTCAGATCGGGGTCGATTACGTGCAGGGCAACGGGGTGCATTGCCCCGAGCCTCTGGAAATCCTGTGCGGTAAAACCTGAATTCAGAAGACGGGTGAGTTGGTCAGGCGTTGACGCCAAAGCCCGCATCGACCACGGCCTGAACCATTGCGGCACGGTCTACCTGGGTGGGATCGAACGCCACACGCGCCTGTCC
>JBBQDI010000043.1:0-8599 GCA_038319505.1 Burkholderiales bacterium | reverse complement strand
GTCAAGGAGCCGGTCAGGGTCAGTGTCGGTATTGCCTGTCTGGATACCACCAACGATGATGCGCTGCAACGCTTGCATCGTCAGGCCGATATCGCGATGTATTTCGCCAAGCGTCCGGGGCATAGGAAGATCAAGGTCTATTCGCCCGAGATGAGCGAAGGCCGGGAGGCCATGGTTTCCAATGCCGAAACCAGCGCTGTCTACGAGGCGATGGCCGACCCCGATCGGCTGGAGATGCATTACCAGCCGGTACGGGCCCTTCCCTCGTTGCAAATCGAATACTACGAAGCGCTGGTGCGCATCCGGGGCGAGCATGGCCTGATCATGCCGGCCAGCATTTTCCCGGTGGTTGAATTGCGTGGTCTGGAATCCGAATTCGATCTGGCGGTGCTGGAACGGATCCGGCGGGATCTGGAGGCGGGCTACATTCCCCTGGGCGCTGGCGTGTCACTCAATGTGTCCGGCCCCGGTATCGTCAATCCTCGCGTCAACGACAAATTGATGCAGTTCGTGCATTGGCTGTCTGCACGCAAACTGGTACTGGAGGTGACGGAAACGTCGCTCATCACCCAGATTGCCCAGGCCTCGGCCAACCTCAACCGGCTGCGCAAGGAAGGGTTTACCATCGCGCTGGATGATTTCGGCAGCGGCTATTCATCCTTGCGCTATCTGTCGAGCATGCCGGTGGACCTGGTGAAATTTGATATCTCCATGGTGCATAGCCTTCAGGAGTCGGGACGTCAGGCAGTCTTTGTCGAGGATCTGGCACGCATGATCAAGGATGCAGGTTACAAACTGGTAGCCGAGGGGATCGAGTCGGAGGCGATGCTGCAAAGAGTGACAGCGCTGGGTTTCTCACATGCTCAGGGTTTCCATATTGGCCGCCCTGCAGCACTGACGAATCTGGATTCTGTCAGGCTATCCGTCGCAAGCTGATTAAATCCAGGGAATTGGCCGCTGCACGTTGGCTAGCAGCCTGTCGGACTTGAACAGAATCGGCTGCAAATCCGTCTGGCCGGTTCATATTTCGCCGCTTTCTTGCGCAATAGAACGACTATTGCCCTGCGAAATCGTCAAAATCTGCCCTCGACCAGCCGAATTTTCGCTTCGATTTTTCAAGTCCGACAGGCTGCTAGCATTCAGGCCTGAAATATTCGATTAGTGCACGACATCATTGCGATGCCGCAGCCAGATGGCTGTCATCACACTGCTGATAAACAGGCCGAATATCCAGATGATGGTGTGAATGTGCCAGTCGGCGCGCACCATCAAGGCATAAGCGCCGGTCAGCATCAGGATGCTGATGTTCTCGTTGAAGTTCTGCTGGGCGATGGAGTGGCCAGCCCCCATCAGCAAGTGCCCTCGATGTTGCAGCAGGGCGTTCATCGGCACGACAAAAAATCCCGCAAGGACACCGATCAGCGTGAGCAGGACAAGCGCTGGAACCAGGCTTTCGACCCAGATCAGTGCAATGGGCACCATCCCCAGGACAATGCCGGCAGGCAACGTGCGAATGGCGTGCTCAAGCCGCACATATTTCCCTGCCAGGATGGAGCCCAGCGCAATGCCGACAGCCGTTGCAGCGGTGAGTTGGGTGGCTTGGCCCAGGCTGTATTTGAGATTGAGCGAGGCCCACTCGATGATGAGCAGCCGCAGGGTCGCACCAACCCCCCAGAACAGCGTGGTGACGGCGAGCGAAACCTGGCCGAGCGGGTCACGCCACAGGAGCAGGAAGCTGTGTCCGAAGTCATGAAGAATATACAGCGGCGACCGGCTGGGGAGTTTGTGGTCGATCGGCAGGCGTGGAATAAACAAGTTGACGATGGCGGCGCCGAGATAGAGGCTGGTAATGGCAACAATGGCGAATTTCGGGGCAATCAGCAGGTTGTCCAGGTTGATGCTGACCAGAATGCCTTCGGCAAATTGCTGGTTGATGAGCGCACCACCGATGATGGCACCCAGCACAATGGCGACAACGGTGGTGCCTTCCATCCAGCTGTTGGCGATGACCAATTTTTCGGATGGCAACAGTTCGGTGAGGATGCCGTATTTGGCGGGTGAATACATGGCCGCGCCAACGCCGACAATGGCGTAAGCCAGGAGCGGATGCAGACCGGCCAGCATGGTGAGACAGCCCACGAATTTGACCGCATTGGCGATCAGCATGACCCGCCCTTTGGGCAGGCCGTCGGCAAACGGCCCCACCAGAGGCGCCAGTACAATGTAGGCAACGACAAAAACGGTTTGCAGCAGGGGTGAGAACCATTCCGGAGCCGAGACAAACAGCAGCAGACCGATTGCGGCAAACAGCAGGGCGTTGTCAGCCAAAGCAGACAGGAACTGTGCCAACAGGGTGATGTAAAACGCGCGGTTCACAGGTTGTCCCGGTCAGGGTCGGCGGAGGGGGGCATGGGAGTGATGCCCGGGCGCTAACGAAAGGCTCGCGAATACAATGAGTTGATAATGGGAAGGTTTCAACACGGACGGGTTTGTGGTTAGATAAAAATCTTTTCTGACCCAAGGACGGGTATTAATGGCCGACCGCAGACTGCAAGTATTCTACACCGTTGCCAGACAGCTCAGTTTCACCAAGGCTGCGGACATTCTTTATATGACTCAGCCTGCTGTGACCTTTCAGGTCAAGCAACTGGAAGAGCATTTCAACACCCGTTTGTTCGAGCGTAGTCATGGGAGGATTTCGATGACGCCCGTTGGCGATCTGGTGTTGGGCTATGCTGAACGCATTCTGGCCTTGACCGGCGAGATGGAAGCGCGAGTCGGCGAATTGACCGGCCAGGTCACCGGGCCTTTGATGATCGGCGCGTCGACCACGATCGCCGAATATCTGCTGCCACGCATTCTGGGTGAATTCAAGGAGCGCTACCCGCAAGTGCAGGCGCAGCTCACCGTTGCCAACTCGGAAACCGTGGCATTGAAAGTGGCGGACCATTCACTCGATGTCGGACTGATCGAAGCACCATCGCATAATCCCAATCTGACCACGCTGGCGTGTTGTGAGGACGAACTGGTGATGATTTGCGCGCCGAACCATGCACTGGCCTCGCGTCCGAATGTGAAAGCGCGTGAAATCGCTGATCAGGCTTATGTGTCACGCGAGCTGGGATCGGGCACGCGCGAAGTGGTGGACGGTTTTTTCAAGGACAATGGCGTCAACCCCGACGATTTGCACATTGAAATGGAGCTGGGTAGCCGAGAGGCGATCAAGGGTGCGGTTGAGGCCAATCTGGGTGTGGCCATCATGTCGGCGTCCACCGTCAACAAGGAAATCCAGCTCGGCACGCTGGTCGCGGTGCCGCTGAATCCGCGGCTGACGCGCGAGTTGACCATGGTTTATGCGCCTGAAAAATTCCGCAGCAAGCTGCTCGATGCCTTCATCACGTTTGCCGAGAACAAGTTTCGGCAGTGCAACGCCGATGTGATTCCGATGAAACGCCCGAGCAAGGGACGCGGCCGCTGATGCGTGACAGCAAGCGCCTGGGGACCATTTTCAGGAGTTTGTCGGAACTCCGGCAGCAGGCATTGCTCGAATACGCGGAGTTTCTGGCAGGCAAGGAAGGCGCCGAGATTGCCCTTGCGCCGCCCAGCGAGCCCCTGTCCATTCCGCGCCCCGAGAAGGAAAACGTGGTCAAGGCGATTCAGCGTTTGATGCAGACCTATCCAATGCTGGAGCGCAACCAGATTTTCCACGAGGCTTCTGCGCAGATGACTCGCCATTTGATTCATGGCGTGCCAGCCGTTGAAGCGATCGACGAACTGGAGCGGATTTTTGTGCGCCAGTATCAGGCCCATCTTGATACCTTGAACAACAATCTGCTCGAGTCCTGAGACTTGAGCGGATCAGTCTGGCAAGGCGTGCCCGCATTGCCAGCAACTCAAGAAATTTCCCGGATTGACTTCGCCGCAGTGCGCGCATGATTTTTCGGCGCGCGGCAACGCATTGTGCAAGCCGGCCAATGCCTCACGCGCACGCGCTTCCTGCGCGTCGTCATCGACCCACACCTCAGGCTGCGCCTGCATGAAGGGGACTTCTCCCAGCGCGCCGGCCGCGTTGGCATTGAAGATGTGCGTGACGATACCCAGGCTGGACAAGGCATCAACGGCCAGTTGGGCATCAAGCAGGGTAGGGGCGAAGTGAACCCGTTTCATTGACGGGCAGGTGGCGTCAGGTTCTGCGGCGAACGCGCACGATCAGGTCAATACCTTCGGTCACCATGTCATCTGGTAGCGGTGGCAGGCCGGAAATCTGCACATGCTCGGCATCGATATCGGACAGCTTGCCACTGTCGACTTCGTAGATATGGTGGTGCGGGGTGGTGTTGGGGTCGAAAAATACCTTGTTGGGGTCGACGATCACTTCGCGCACCAGGCCTTTTTCCAGAAACAGCTTGAGCGTGTTGTAGACCGTGGCCTTGGAGGTTTCTGAGTGGCGGGTATTGACGATCGCCATCACCTGATCTGCCGAGAGGTGTGCCTGCCGCGAAAACAGCGCGTGCGCAATCTCGATCCGCTGATGGGTCGGGTTGATGTCGTGGCCGCGCAGAAGACCGGCCATGTTGTCGCGCGTGTAATGCATGCGTCTCATCATAATCAGCAATCTGGACTTTGTCTAATATCCGGAACAGGTATGACTGCCGTTTGGCGGAGCCAAGCCGGGTGCGGCGAAATGCCAAAAAACGGTACAATTGAGCCCGCATATTTGGAGATGGATTCCTGTGGTTACGCTCACCCGCCTTGACAGTACGCAGCCTGATTTTCAGGTGCGTCTCGCCCGTCTGCTGCAATTTGACGATGCCGCCGATGCCGCCATCGAGCAGACCGTTGCCGGCATACTGCGTGACGTGAAAATGCGGGGGGACGCCGCAGTACTTGAGTACACCGAGCGTTTCGACCGTCTGCCGGCAGCTTCACTGGCCAGTCTTGAAGTGAATGTAGCCCAGCTGCAGGCAGCACTTGCACACCTGCCGGCTGATACCCGCCAGGCGCTGGAAGCCGCGGCGGATCGTGTGCGCCGCTATCATGAGAAACAGACTCAGGCCTCGTGGACCTATACCGAGGATGACGGCACCGTGCTGGGGCAGAAGATCACGCCGCTCGACCGTGTTGGGCTGTACGTGCCGGGCGGCAAAGCCGCCTATCCATCGTCGGTACTGATGAACGCGATTCCAGCCAAGGTGGCGGGGGTCGCAGAGCTCATCATGGTGGTGCCAACGCCGGGGGGCGAACACAATCAACTGGTGCTGGCTGCCGCAGCAATTGCCGGGGTGGATCGCGTGTTCACCATCGGCGGCGCGCAGGCGGTGGCGGCGCTGGCCTACGGAACAGAAACCGTGCCGCAGGTCGACAAGATCGTGGGCCCAGGCAATGCCTATGTGGCAGCGGCCAAGCGTCGTGTGTTCGGCACCGTGGGCATCGACATGATTGCCGGTCCATCCGAAATCCTGGTGATTGCCGACGGCAATACGCCGCCGGAGTGGATCGCGATGGATCTGTTCTCGCAGGCCGAGCACGACGAAATGGCGCAGTCGATCTTGCTGTCGCCCGACGCGGCCTACCTCGATGCGGTGGCGGCGGCCATCGATCAATTGATCGACGAGATGCCGCGCAGTGACGTGATCCGCACCTCGCTGACCAATCGTGGCGCGCTGATCAAGACGCGTGACCTCGACGACGCGGTGGCCATTTCAAACACCATCGCGCCGGAACACCTGGAGTTGTCGGTGGCCGACCCGGATGCGCTGCTGCCGAAGCTGCGTCACGCGGGCGCGATTTTCATGGGCAAAAACACCTGCGAGGCGCTGGGCGACTATTGTGCCGGGCCGAATCACGTGCTGCCGACCTCGCGCACCGCGCGCTTCTCGTCGCCGCTGGGTGTCTACGATTTCCAGAAGCGCAGCAGCCTGATCAACGTGTCGCAGGCCGGCGCGCAGACGCTGGGCCGGATCGCCGCCACACTGGCCTATGGCGAAGGCTTGCAGGCACATGCACGTTCTGCCGAATATCGCTTGGTTCAAAAATGAGCGCGTTATTCCAATGAGCCAATACTGGAGTGCGGTGGTGCACGGCCTGACGCCCTATGTGCCGGGCGAGCAACCCAAACTGGCCAACCTGGTCAAGCTCAACACCAACGAGAATCCTTACGGCCCGAGCCCGCGGGTACTGGATGCGGTGCGCGCGGAGGCGGCTGACACGCTGCGCCTGTATCCCGACCCCAATTCGGATTGCCTGCGGGCGAGCATCGCGGCCTTCCATGGCGTGAATCCGGATCAGGTATTCGTCGGCAACGGCTCCGACGAGGTGCTGGCGCACACGTTCATGGCGTTGCTGAAACACGCGCAACCGATTCTGTTTCCCGATATCACCTACAGTTTCTATCCGGTGTATTGCGGGCTGTACGAGATTGCCTCACGTCAGGTTCCACTCACGGATACCTTCGAAATCAATGTCGATGATTACCTGACGCCCAACGGCGGCGTGATTTTCCCCAACCCCAATGCGCCGACCGGGCGTTTGCTGGCGCTGGGCGAGATCGAACGTCTGCTCGCCGGCAATCCGGGATCCGTGGTTGTGATCGACGAAGCTTATATCGACTTTGGCGGCGAATCGGCGGTGGGGCTGGTGGCGCGCTATCCGCAACTACTGGTGACGCGAACCTTGTCAAAATCACATGCGCTGGCGGGCCTGCGGGTAGGCTATGCCATCGGCCAGGCGCACCTGATCGAAGCGCTCAATCGGGTGAAAGACAGCTTCAATTCCTATCCGCTCGACCGCTTTGCCCAGGCCGGGGCACTGGCCTCGATGCAAGACCCCGTCTATTTCGAGGCCATCTGCGCGAAAGTGGTCGCGACGCGCACCCGGCTGGTCGCCGCAATGACCGCTATGGGATTCGACGTCCTGCCATCGGCAGCCAATTTCATCTTCGCCCGTCACCCTGCCCACGAGGGCGCCAAACTGGCCACTGCCCTGCGCGAACGCAGCATTATCGTGCGTCATTTCAGTCACCCCGCCCGCATTGCGCCGTTTTTACGCATCACGGTGGGCACCGATGCGCAATGCGATGCGCTTCTTGATGCGTTGAAAGTGATTGCGGCCTGCTAGAATTCATTTACAGCTTTATATACCGACGCCATGCGCACCGCCCAAGTTACCCGCAACACCCTGGAAACCCAGATTACGGTCAGTCTCAATCTAGACGGTACCGGCGTCTCCAAGCTCGCCACCGGCGTGCCGTTTCTTGACCACATGCTCGACCAGATCGCGCGCCACGGCCTGATCGACCTCGATATCGAGGCCAAGGGTGATCTGCACATTGATGCCCACCACACGGTGGAAGATACCGGGATCACGCTGGGCCAAGCCTTTGCGCAGGCGCTCGGCGACAAGAAAGGCATCCGCCGTTACGGTCATGCCTATGTGCCGCTCGACGAGGCGTTGTCGCGCGTGGTGATCGATCTGTCAGGACGGCCGGGGCTGGAGTATCACGTTGACTACACCCGTGCGCGCATCGGTGAATTCGATGTCGACCTGTTCCTGGAATTCTTTCGCGGTTTCATCAACCACGCAGGGGTCACGCTGCATATCGACAACCTGCGCGGCATCAATGCACACCATCAGGCCGAAACCATTTTCAAGGCGTTCGGCCGGGCACTACGCATGGCGGTGGAAGCGGATCTGCGCATGGGCGATGTATTGCCATCGACGAAGGGCTCACTGTGAGTGTTGATATCGCCGTGATTGACTACGGCATGGGTAATCTGCGCTCGGTGTTCAAGGCTATCGAACATGTTGCGCCGGCGGCAACCGTGGTGGTGACATCCGACCCTGCCGTCATCGCAGAAGCGGGGCGCGTCGTATTCCCGGGGCAGGGTGCCGCGCCCGACTGCATGCGTGAAATTGATGCCCGTGGCCTGCGTCAGGTAATCATTGAAGCCGCCCGCAGCAAGCCATTTCTGGGCATCTGCATGGGTTTGCAGGTGTTGTTCGAACACAGCGAGGAAGGCGATGCCGCCTGTCTGGGCATATTGCCTGGCACCGTGCAGCGCTTTCCACATGATGCGATGCACGATGATGCCGGCATCAAGCTCAAGGTGCCGCACATGGGCTGGAACAACGTCCATCAGTCGATCCCGCATCCGATGTGGGCGGGGATCGAGGAAGGGGCGCGTTTTTACTTCGTCCACAGTTATTTTGTGCAGCCGGCTGAACCGGATGTGATTGCCGGGTTTTCGCATTACCCCTTCCCGTTCACCTGCGCGGTGGCAACGGCGAATATATTTGCTGTGCAGTTTCATCCGGAAAAAAGCCAGAACGACGGATTGACGTTGCTGGGTAATTTTGTAACTTGGAATCCAGGTACGAGCGATGCTGCCTGTGATATGACCGGTGCTGCCTGCGCCTAACTTTTTACTGTACGACCCTGCTGATCAGCCATGTTAATTATTCCTGCGATCGACCTTAAAGATGGTCACTGCGTGCGCCTTGAACACCGCAGTCGCACTGTGCCGCGAACAAGCGCCGCGACAACTTGCTTCGCACTCCCAAGTTTTCGGGCAAAGGTGCGCATCATTTCGCCAGCGCTCCC